>JAAYKX010000261.1 GCA_012522155.1 Bacteroidales bacterium | reverse complement strand
CCGGCCGGTGAAAACTGAAATGATTCTAGTCCGTACGAGGACCGGTGATAGTTGACATTACCCTCCGGTTCAAACTGAATGCTTCCTTCATGATTAACCGAGAAGGACCCGATGTTTTCAAAAACAACCTTTTCCTTCCGTTCCAGCCGGCTTCTGATGTCCGAAACAAATTCTTCAATCAGACTTACTGAATCATTGAAAGAGATTTGCAGATGCTCGGAAATCCTTCCGGCAAGAAGACCGTCATTGTTCCTGAGATTCCTGTTGAAGGAGATCTGTTTGGCGGGAGGATAAAAAGTGGATGTGGCCCTGTCAATACGGGCCGGGGCATAATTCCCGACAAAGCCTCCGAAATTCGGTACAATGACACAGTCATGACTGAATAACAGTTCGCGTATAAAAGATATAATGTCCATTTCAGATTTTAACTTCCATTACAAAAATAAGAAAATTCTCAACAATCAAACTGAAAACAGAACATAAATAAAAAGTCCTTCTTTTTATTTCTTCCCGGAAAATAGCTTAGACCTGCAGGGGCTTACGGAATTCGCCGGCAAAAGGTTACACAGAAACACCCAAGCGGCTTCCCGGAAACATCCGGACGGAAAAATCATGTTGAAAACTCAGTACATGGGAGTTGACCGAAAATAATTATATTCGCCTTCAGGATAATCACTGGCAGTATGCGGAAAATTGAAATGGTCGACCTTAAAATCCAGTACAGTAAACTGTCACGGGAGATTGATGATGCAATAAGATCCGTTATCGCTTCCTCGGCATTCATAAGGGGACCGGAAGTAAAAATATTTGAGGAAAAACTGCAGAAATACCTTGGTGAAGTCCATGTTGTTTCCTGCGGCAACGGAACCGATGCGCTTCAGATTGCAATGATGGCGCTGGACCTGAAGCCGGGGGATGAGGTCATAACAACGAACTTCACATTCATTTCCACAGTTGAGGTTGTTGCACTGCTCGGACTGAAGCTTGTTCTTGTTGAACCCGATCCCCGTACATACAACATTTCACCCGATGCAGTGAGAAAGGCTGTTACTTCCCGTACAAGGGCAATAGTGCCGGTCCACCTCTTCGGCCAGTGTGCCCACATGGAAAGTATCATGGATATTGCCGCGGAACATGGTCTCTATGTTATTGAGGATGCAGCACAGGCAACCGGAACAGATTATATTTCTGCCGGCGGAACAAGAAAAAAGGCAGGTACAATAGGAACCATAGGAACGACCTCTTTCTTTCCTTCCAAGAACCTTGGCTGCTACGGCGACGGAGGGGCACTGTATACCGGCGACCCGGACCTGGCAGAAAAAATAAGAAGTATAGCCAACCACGGAATGAAGGTAAAATACCATCATGACAATATTGGTGTGAATTCAAGGCTCGCCACCATTCAGGCTGCAATACTGAATGTGAAACTGAAATATCTTGATGAATTCAATAATTCCAGGTCTGCCGTCGCAGATTATTATGATGAAGCCTTTGCGGGATGCAAATCGCTCATCACACCTGAGCGCAGCAGCTTCTCGACCCATATATTTCACCAGTACACGGTAAGGGTCACTGACGGCCGCAGGGATGAGCTCAGGAACTATCTTGCCGGGAAAAATATTCCATCAATGATATATTATCCCGGACCCCTGCATTTCCAGAATGCATACCGCTATCTTGGCTACCGGGAAGATGACTTCCCGGTAACATCGAAGCTGTGCAGGGAGGTGCTGTCACTGCCCATGCATCCCGATCTTGAGCAGGAACAGCTCGACCATATCGCGATAAACGTCCTGGAATACCTGAACAAGGAATAGAACAAGGAACAGAAAGAAATGGATAAGGAATTCTTTGCCCACGAAACAGCAGTTATTGATGAAGGCTGCAAAATAGGTGCCGGAACAAAGATATGGCATTTCAGTCATGTGATGACTGGCGCCGAAATAGGCCAAAACTGCAGTCTCGGGCAGAATGTGGTCGTTTCACCGGGTGTCCGCCTTGGAAAGAATGTCAAGGTCCAGAATAATGTCTCGATATATACCGGGGTTATCTGTGATGATGACGTTTTTCTCGGTCCTTCAATGGTGTTTACAAATATTGTAAATCCACGGAGCCGTATAGTAAGAAGGGATTCCTACGTGACAACAGTGGTTGAAAGGGGAGCTTCCATAGGAGCCAATGCAACAATTGTGTGCGGAAACACAATAGGAAGATATGCCTTTATCGGTGCCGGAGCCGTGGTGACCAGGGATGTCAGGCCCTATGCACTCGTGGTGGGCAATCCCGCAAGGCAGACGGGATGGATGAGCGAATACGGACATAAGCTGGATTTTGATCCGAAAGGCTTTGCAGTATGTCCCGAAAGCGGGGAAAGATACCGTCTGGAAAATGATACAGTATCAAAAATAAGTGAAAAGTAAAAAACATAGTAAAATATTATGCAAACGGATATCATGAAGCCCGAATCAAAAAATTTCGGCCTGATAGGCGTGGCAGGATATATTGCAGTCAGACACCTTAAAGCCATTAAGGAAACGGGAAACAATCTCCTGGCATCCCTTGATCCTTTTGACAGTGTGGGTCTTCTCGACAGCTACTTCCCGCAGAGTGATTTTTTTGTTGAATTTGAACGCTTCGACAGACATTTCGACAAGCTTAAAAGATCGGGAACAAGAATAGACTATGTCAGCATCTGTTCACCCAATTACCTGCACGATTCACATATAAGGTTTGCACTGCGGCAGGGTGCTGATGCAATATGTGAAAAGCCCATCGTTCTTAATCCGTGGAATGTAGATGCCCTGCAGATAATAGAAAATGAAACCGGCCGCAGGATCAACACGGTTCTGCAGCTAAGGCTGCATCCCAGGATAGAGGAACTGAGGACCAGGATACTGAACGGTCCGAAAGACAAGGTCTATGATGTTGATCTCACCTATATCACAAGCCGGGGAAACTGGTACTTCAGATCATGGAAGGGAGATATCGAGAAATCAGGCGGCGTGGGCACAAATATCGGGATACACTTCTTTGACATGCTGGGATGGATATTCGGGGAAGTGAAAAACAATGTTGTCAACATATCGGAATATAACAAGGCAGGCGGCTACCTTGAGCTGAAAAATGCAAGGGTAAGATGGTTCCTCAGCCTCGACTTCAATGATATACCCGGGGAATATAAGGAAAACGGACAGAGAACATTCAGGTCGGTAAGGGTTGAAGGCGAAGAAGTGGAATTCAGTGACGGATTCACCGACCTGCATACGGCAAGCTACAGGGAAATAATTGAAGGCCGCGGATTCGGTCTGGAAGATGCCAGGCAATCAGTGGTAACGGCACATACCATAAGGAATGCCACACCAATAGGTCTTCAGGGCAATTATCACCCTATGCTGAAAACGCTCTGAAATGACTGCATACCGGCATCTGACCGGCAGGGTAATGGAACCTTCATAATACAAACACACAAAAGGTATGAAAAAAAGAATAATTGTTACGGGAGGAACGGGTTACATAGGTTCTCATACAGCCGTGGAGCTCATACAGGAAGGCTTTGAAGTCATTCTTGCAGACAACCTTTACAATTCGGAGGCAGAAGTAGCAGACAGGATAGGACAGATAAGCGGAACAACACCCGTTCTGGAAATTTTCGACCTTTGTGATGCGGAAAAGCTTGACGCCTGCCTGAAAAAGCATTCCGGCGCTGATGCCATCATTCATTTTGCAGCCTACAAAGCTGTGGGGGAATCCGTGAACAAACCCCTTGAATACTACCGGAACAACCTTGTTTCCCTGATGAACCTCCTGGATGCAATGAGATCGTACAACATACCCTTCATGGTCTTTTCATCATCATGCACCGTGTACGGGCAGCCCGATATCCTGCCGGTGACGGAGGATGCCCCGGTACAGCCTGCAGTATCACCTTACGGAAACACAAAACAGATAGGCGAGGAAATAATCAGGGATACTGTTTCTGCCTTTGAACAGATAAATGCAATTTCACTCAGATACTTCAATCCCATCGGGGCCCATCCTTCCGCACTGATAGGTGAACTGCCCAGGGG
>JAAYKX010000260.1 GCA_012522155.1 Bacteroidales bacterium | reverse complement strand
TTTAGAAGCTCACTCCGCCGAAGACCACAGGCATATATAAGACTCAGCATTGTACGGTGCTTCATATTGAAAGAGGCAGTTAAGATCTGTTTCACCTCCTCCTTGCTCAGAACACTGGGCAGCCTGTGTTCCGGACGGGGACGCCTGATCGCCTCTATGTCAATCTCCGAATTGGCAACCACCCTGAAAAAAAGCTTAAGGGCACTGACCATCTGATTCTGATAGGCAAAGCTGTAACCCTTGTCAACCACATTCCTGTAAATATAATCCACTACATAATCATTGCTTATCTCCCCGACCGGCCGATTACCTGTCTCCTGCAGGAATAACCTGATCATACCGGCATAGGTTTTTATTGTACTCTCACTGTACCGCCTGTGCCGGAGCCATTTTCTGTATGCTTCAAAGGCAGAAGCGTGTCCGGGAGAAAGAAAAGGAAGCCGCTTAACTGTTTTCTGTCCCGTTCCGGATGCAGTAATAGCTGAATAATCAAGAATGGCATGATTCTTTAGATAATTCCGGAAAAAAGCCGGATTAAATAATTTTTTTGCTATATACCAGCTTCTCAGATCATTGCTCCACGATACACCTTCGATGTTTTTCAGCCTGGTGATTATCTGATAGTTTTTATCAAAACTGATAAGAACAACTTCTTGATTCCGGTGGACTGCCGGCCTGAACATTATTACCGGCAATGGTGATTGTTCTGTGGAAATTATTCTTCTTATAGTGATACCCATGGCATCTTAATTTTATCTCTTGCCTGGGAAAAGGCAACCTCAATTCCGGACAGATCCTAATCTGCGGAACTCAGAACTCAGTCTGACTGTTGCTGTGATTAACGTCACTGTTCAGCTTTAACTGAACATGCAGAACTTCCCTGCGACTATGCATCAGCCCCGTCAGTCACATTAGAAATGTTTTCCTTTTGCAACCCGGAATCATCAATTCCGTTTGTCTGACTACACATGGAAATTTTTATACAAGATAAAAAAGATAACTCAATACTGATCTGTCAGAACAGACAAATTTTGGGAACAATCTCTGAATAAAATTGTTTTATTTCCGGAGAAGAAAGAATTTAACCCCGTAAAATGACATTACTGCTGTTTAATAACATGAATTCATTTGCTTAATGAAAGAAAATTATGCCAAATCCATATCTGCATCGTAAAGTGGTTGTTGTCGGAGCCGGAAACGTCGGGGCAACATACAGCTATGCCCTCGCACAAAGCGGACTGGCAGATGAAATTGTTCTTCTGGACAGAAACGAAGATCTTGTTAAAGGACAGGTCCTCGATCTTATACACGGACAACCCTTCTTCCCCACTGTTAACATCCGGGAAGGCTCACCGTATGATTATGCAGATGCGGCAGTAATTGTTGTCACAGCCGGTTCTGCACAAAAAACCGGTGAAACACGCCTTGATCTCCTGCGCAGGAATGCAGAAATAGTAGGTAATATTGCTGAAGATATTGCCGTACATAACAAAAACGGGGTAATGCTGATCGTAAGCAATCCGGTGGACATAATGACTTGGATAGCCCTTAAAAGATCAGGATGGGAAAGAGGAAGGGTAATCGGTTCGGGAACTGTTCTCGACAGCGCCCGCTTCAGACACCTCCTCAGTAAACACTGTGAAGTGAATGTGCATAACGTCCATGCATATATCCTTGGTGAACACGGCGACCATCAATTTGCTGCCTGGTCAATGACTCACATTGGCGGCATAAACATCGATGAATATTGCCATATCTGCAGGAAATGTGAGAACTGGGAATACGAAAGAAAAAATATCGAACAACAGGTCCGCGATTCAGCATATCATATAATATCATACAAGGGATCAACACATTTCGCAGTGGGACTGGCAATGGTTAGAATAACAAGTGCAATCCTGAGAGGAGAAAACAATATGATGACCGTTTCAACGCTCCTTGACGGTGAATTCGGAATAAGTGATGTCTGCCTGAGCGTACCTTCCATGGTATCTGATAAGGGTGTCAGCAGAATTATCGAGAGTCCGCTTTCAGATAATGAAACGATTTCCCTTGCCGGATCTGCTGCAATACTCCGGGAAGCAACAGGATCAATCAGCGGATAAAACACAAAACTGATCCTGTTTCTCAGTCACAGAATGTTTTGTATCTTTCCTTCAAAAATATTTAACAAATAAAATGGTCATGTAAAAGCTCATAAACAAGGGCTTAGATTTAAATTCATGGAAACAGACTCCCGGGAAACAGGGACAATCTGGTCTCCGATAAACCGGAACAGGTTCCCGGGAAACCGGGACCTGGTATCTGAACATTAAAATTAAATTATTGACAAATGAAAAGAAGAGATGTAATAAAAAATCTTGCGGCAGTACCGATTGCCGGTGCTGCCGGGCATGAATTGGCAATCCTGGGTAAAACTGAAAAAAGTGGGGAATGGCATCCAAAGAAGGAACAAATACCTCCGGTTTACACAGGTTCGGCTCCGGTAAGTCTTTGTATCCGTTCGGGACACTTTGTTTTTCTAAGTGGCATAGGAGGCTGGTACGAACACCGCAGAGCCGAGCCCGGAGATATCAGGGTACAGATAGCCAGCGCCCTCACCGACATGAAAAATCAGCTTGAACAGGCAGGAACATCCATGGCGAATGTACTAAAGGTACATATGACATTGGTGGATCCCAACAACAACATTGGCCCGCTCAACGAAGTATATAAGACATTCTTTCCAGATCCGAAACCCGCCAGATCATATTCAGGATGCACAGCCGATCTGATGGGACGCGACGGAATACTTGTCCAGATCGACTGTGTGGCATATATTGACTGATCCGCGAACATAAAACCAAAACTGCAAAAGGGACTATTCCGGATCTACCCCTGTCTACAAATAACAGTATATCTGGCAATTATCTGATTTCATCACAGGTTATCGCCAATATTAAATAAATTGATTATATTATATGGATAATATTTGAGATGGATTTATTCAGATTTATTGAATCACTCCTGATGAAACCTTATAAAAGGGCCAAATTCAATGAGCTGCAAGATTCTATTCAATCCAAATATTGCTTTATCACAATTCACTTATTACAGGAGTTCATTATATTTTCATAAATAGCTAAGTAACAATGTATTATCAAAATAGTCATCTTGCAAGCCGCTTATAGCCAGACGCATACATGCAACATGAATTAACAAGCTCAAAAGTTTAAGGTATTATTTTGTTATTAATCAGGCAGAAAAAAAATTCTCATAAGCACTTCAACAACAGACAGGTCACAGGCTTTTCAAATCCATCCGGGAGATGATGAAGAAGCTGAGATTGTTGGAAACAGGATCAGGGGAATGTCTTAACATGATTGAATAAATCTCAATGTTCATGAAGCCGGAATTGATGGAAAGAGGGATCCGGGAAATATCTTAATATAATTGAAAAAGCTAATATGCTCCTGAAACTGAAATTGTATGAAGCAGGGCCCGGAAACTGACAGTATAAATTGAATAAGATCACCGGGGTGACGGATAAGGGCTTTTTTATGAACAGGAATACAAAAGAGGGGAATAAAAACTGAAATATAAGACGAAAGCGTAAGTTGAAGAAGTGAAAGGTGAAGAAGTGAAGGGTGAAGAAGTGAAAGTTGAAGAAATGAAGGGTGAAGAAATGAAAGTTGAAAAAATTGGAAATATTACAATATTTGGCAGAGATCTCATTGATGAGAATTCCATCAGGCAAATAAAGAACTGTATCAGCTCTGAAAAAGATATTGCCGTACTTAATGCTGATGCACATTATGGTTACGGACATCCCATAGGCGGAGCTGTCGCCTATCACAACATGATCTCCCTTTCCGGTGTGGGCTTCGATATAGCCTGCGGGAACTATGCCGTAAGAACCGATATTCCTGCAAGATCAGCCGGCATCGCAAAAGTAATGGACGAAATCGTCAGAAGAATCTCTTTCGGAATAGGAAGACCAAATAATGAACCTGTCGACCATCCTGTCCTGGAAAAAATCAACAGGGCTGAATTCACTCCGCAACGCCAGCTTGCCGGACTGGCAAAGGAACAACTCGGAACAGTAGGCAGTGGAAATCATTTTGTTGACCTGTTTGAGGATGATGACGGATTTCTATGGGTAGGCGTCCACTTCGGATCGAGAGGATTCGGACACAGGACAACCATGGGTTTCATAGCGATGTCAAGAGGAAACTCCTTTAATGAAAAAGTCAGGGAAGGAAGCATGGATGCCCCTCCAATCCTTTTCGACCAGGATTCAGAAATAGCCCGTTCCTATATCGAAGCCATGAACCTTGCCGGGGAATATGCCTACGCAGGCAGAGAGCTCGTGGTAAAAAAAGTATTGGAAATACTGGGTAATCCGGGTGTTACCTTTGAAGTACATAATAATCACAATTTTGCCTGGAAAGAAGAACATTTTGGAGAACAGTACTGGGTCGTCAGAAAGGGATGCACACCGGCATTCCCCGGACAGAGAGGATTTATCGGTTCAACAATGTCCGACGATTCGGTAATTATTGAAGGTGTTGACAGCGAATTGTCCAGACAGGCATTATATACAACAGTTCACGGCGCGGGAAGAGTAATGTCGAGAACAAAATCGGCCGGAAAAAGAAGATGGATAAAAAACCGGGACGGCACAAGAAGACTCAGTATAGTTTCAAAAGGTCTGGTGGATTTTGATGAAGTGAAAAAGAAAATGAAACGAAACAAGATTGAACTCCGGGGAGCTGATGCCGATGAAGCACCTGAATGTTATAAAAAACTGGACGAAGTCCTGAAAGCACATGGGGAAACAATAAAAATACTCTTCAGACTTCATCCGGTAGGAGTAGCAATGGCAGGACCGGAAATACAAGATCCTTATAAAGATTAAATGCAGAAGCACGATTTATTCTGCCGGATGAAACTACGGCTGTTATAATTAAAGATTTATAAAATTGATACTTAATTGAATAGGAAAATGAACCGAAAAATGATCCGGGAAAATATATTGAAAAAAAGACTGGGAAATAAACCTGAAAAGATTCAGGAAACGTACGGAAAAATGATCCGATAAATGGATCGGGAAAATCCAGTAAACAACATTTGTTTTTCTGTTCAGTTTCAGAAAATATTTCCCTTACACCCTTTCTGTCAATTCAAATAAAATGATATAACTTTACAGCGATTTTCCGGGCCAATGAAAAATAATCCTGAAAAATCATGAAGTTTTAAACAAAAAACAGAATTAAAAAGAATTAAAAAATGAAACCTCCATGTAAAGATCTTATACAAACGGGTATGATTTTGGATTCATGGAAGTTCCCCGGATAAACCGGACAGGCTCCCGATGAATAGGTACAGGCAGCCGATAAACCGGAACAGGCAACCGATAAACCGGACAGGTTCCCGATGAACCGGAACAGGCAATCGATAAACCGGACAGGTTCCCGATGAATAGGTACAGGCAGCCGATAAACCGGGACAGGTTCCCGATAAACCGGGACAAGTTTTTTTACCATTAAAATTAAATTACAGACAGATGAAAAACAGAATGTCAATGGGATTTGCAGGAATAATAATGATTGCAATCCTTGCAGGTTGTGGAAAGGAACCACAGGTTCAGCTGGATGCAGCCAAAACAGCTATTGAATCAGCCAGGACTGTTCAGGCTGACGTATATTTGCCCGACGAATTTGCAGCAATTCAGGATTCAATGAATGCTATTCTTGTAGATATTGAACTCCAGAAATCAAAGCTTTTCAGAAAATTCGGTGATGAAAAGGACAGGCTCAACCATGTCGCCAATATGGCAAATCAGGCAGCGGCCGGTGTTGATGCCAGAAAGGAGGAGGTAAAACAGGAAGCCCAAAACCTCCTGAATGATATCAGGAATGTGATTGCAGAAAACACAAGACTTATACCCAGACTTCCGAGAGGCAAGGAAGGAGCCCAGGTCATCGAACAGATTAAAGCTGACCTGTCAGGTGTGGAAGGTGCAGTTTCTGAAGCACAGGGCCTGTTTGACAATGGCTCGTTCATGGATGCCCTGAGCATGGTTAAATCAGCCAAGGCAAAAGCTGAGGGACTAAACAGTGAAATGAAAGAAGTGCTTATAAAAGCCAGAATCAGATTCTGATTCTGCTGCGGAAATCACTGTGTTAACCGCCAGACTGATGAGTTTGTGCTGCCAGTCCGGAAACTGAACAATCCGGTATGGAAAAAAAAACAAGGAATGTATTGATTATCTTACCAATCCTTCTGACATTGCTGTCAGGGGGATTTCTTGCCTTATGCCCCTTTCCCGTTCCACCGGCCGCTGAAATAAAAGCTGCACTGCATTCATTGTCCTGTGCATCGGCAAAGCAGGCAGACCACTATACACCCGGACTGTATAAACAGGCTCTTGCCTCCTGTGATTCGGCTATGGCAGTCTGGAAAAAAGAAAATAAGAAATTCATCTGCCTCCGCAATTATGATCTTGTAAAAGACTATGCCATACTATCGGCAAAATTGTCAGATTCCGCAAATAAAAAGACTTCGCTACTTAAAACTGAAATGAAGGACAGTCAGATCCTGGCTATCGATTCCCTCAACAAACTTGTAAAGAATATCAATGAACATTACGGCGCTTTCCCCTACCCGCCCCCGATACGGGAAAGGATATCAAGGGGTAAAATGCTCCTGAGAGATGCGGAAACAGCTTTTGATGCAGGAAACTTTATCGGTGCAGACTCCTGTATTACGGAGTCTGAAAATCTGCTGATGTCTTCCCGGGAATTTGCCGATATCAATTTAAGAGAGTATTTTCAATCCTTCCCCCGGTGGAAAAGATGGATTGACATTACATTATCTGAATCGGTAAAAACCGGCAGCTATTCAATAATTGTTGATAAGTTCGCA
>JAAYKX010000028.1 GCA_012522155.1 Bacteroidales bacterium | reverse complement strand
CTTTACAGGAGTGAAAATCACTGGCAGAACTTTGTTGATTCCGTAAGATCGGGTACACAGGCTGTTTCGCCGGTTGACTCTGCCTACAGGGCAATATCGGTTGCATTGCTCGGCGAAATTGCAATGACTACGGGAGAAACGATCAAATGGGATCCGGAAAAGGAAGAAATAATTGGAAACCCACGTGCTTCCAGGCTGTTAAGCAGGCCTTACCGCAAACCCTGGACATTATTATAACCCGTAACAGTGTAGGCCCTTAACAGTAAGACCAGAACATTATTAATCCATAACAGTGGCTATTATCTCTTGACGTAATTAAAACCGTAACACTATAAACCGGCAACTGAACAAATTCAAAAAGATGAAAAAATACTATAAACTTTCCTTTCCTGCTGTGCTGCTTCTTACAGCAGTTTTACTGGCTGCCGTCAGCTCCTGCCGGCAAAAAGCCGTATACAGGGCTTTGATAATCGGCGGATCGGCGGAATATGATAGGGAAACAGCTTCACAGGCTGTAAAGGAGATACTGGATGCCAGTGGTCTGTTTTCCACGGATATTTCAGGACAGAATCCGGAATTTTTAAAATATGATTTAATAGCTGTTGCCTGCGGGGACGATGTCATGCCGGATAATTTCCCGGGAATTTTCACAGATTATCTTAACAGGGGAGGAGGCCTGCTGGTTTATCATCCGGGATCCGTATCCCTGGGCACTTCCCGGCGTCATACTTTTGAGGTAAGGACCGAGATGACTGATCATCCGGTCACCGGAGGTCTGCCGCTGCGATGGCTTCAGCCGGAGGATATCATTGTTTCGGGAGCCCTGTTGCCAGGCAGTGAAGCAGAGATCCTTGCCACGGCGTTTTCCGATACTGCCCGGGGCGGTTCAGGCCAGGCAGAGCCGGTACTCCTTGCTGCCAGGGAAGGCAGTGGAAGAATATTTGTCACGATGATAGGGTCTCCGGGAGGAGAGCAGGATCAGGCTGTTCACAGCACAGGATATATTGCAACATTGCAGCGTGGTGCCGAATGGGCAGCATCAGGAAAAGTGACACAGGCAGTCCCGGCCGATTTCCCGACTGTTGCGGCAGCCGTTACCAGAATCGGCTTCAGGGAAGCAGGTACTGCAGAAGCCTTCAGGATGATCGCCGACTATGATATCGGAAAGAGTACCAGGTATTATACACATATTCAGGAACAGCTTCGCAAAGCTGCTGGGGATCAGAAAATACTTTCCGGACTCGAAAAGGAAATGGTGAAGATCCTGAAAAACCCCGGGGCAACAACTGAGGCCAAAAAACTAATGCTTAGGGAACTGAGCTGGATGGGATCGGATTATTGTATCAGTGCTGTAGAACGGCTTCTGGCGGTGCCTGAACTGGAGGAGGAAGCTGAATTTGCACTGGAAAGACTTGGAAAATGAGAACCTGTCCTGTTTTTTCCCTGGTAATACCCGTTTACAACGAGGAAAAGCTGATTGATGAGCTGGTCAGACGTACTGTACCGGCTATTGAATCATTTACAGCGGACTATGAGCTGATATTTGTTGATGACGGAAGCACGGACAGGAGTGCAGAACTGATCCTTCAGCACAGGAAAAAAAATAAAAAAGTAAAACTTCTTTCACTTTCAAGAAATTTTGGTCATCAGGCAGCCTATACCGCCGGACTGGAATATTCAGCCGGAGATATTGTGGGAATGATGGATGGTGATTTGCAGGACCCTCCGGAGGTGCTGAGGGATATGTACAACAAGATGACAGCGGAGGATCTGGAGGTAGTGTCAGGGATAAGAAGCGGAAGAAGAGGAAGCAGGAGACGTAATCTCACATCAGGAATTTTTCATTTCCTGTTTCGTCATACAGGTAATCTTGAGAACATTGAAAATTCCGGTAACTTTTCCATCATGAAAAGGGTTGTGCTGGAAGCTGTCCTGTCGATGAGGGAAAAGGTGCGCTATATTCCCGGTCTGAGGGCTGCTGCAGGCTTCAGACAGGGATATGTTGAATATGTGAGGGATGACCGTTACGGCGGAAAACCAAAGATGACATTCAAAAGTCTTTTCAGCCTGGCAGGTGATGCCATATTTTCTTTTTCGAAACTGCCTGTCAGGATCTGTCTTATCCTGGGAATAGCGGGAACAGTGATCTTTTTCGGAGCAGGTATCTACTTCCTTATTGCAAAGATCAGCGGAGCAGCTGTTCCCGGATGGTTGTCCACATTTCCGGGTCTCTATTTCCTCGGATCAATACAACTGTTGTTCCTGGGAATACTGGGAGAATATATTTACAGGAACTACAAGGAAACCCAAAACCGGCCCATTTATTTCGCCAGGAAATTTTATGATGAACATGATGAAAATGAAGAGGATCAATGAGAAAAACAATGTGGAAAAAAATATTCTTCATTGCATCGACACTATATCTGGTCCTGATGATTTTCCTGAGCAGGGATGCCGGAATATCATGTGATGACACCCTTCATTATGACCATTCGGTTGATGTTTACAATTATTTTGCCACTCACGGGAGCGACAGATCGGCACTTGAAACACCTGTTACACACCTGAAATATTATGGTCAGGCCTTTGACAATGCAGTAACATTTCTCATAAAATGGTTTGGTATCGAAGATGTTTACAGATTCAGACATCTTATGAGCTCCCTGTCAGGGTGGCTTGCAGTTTTTATAACGGCACTCTTCGGAATATGGATCTCCGGTTACCGGACAGGACTGCTTATCCTTTTACTGTATGCCGTATCCCCGACTTTCACGGGCCATTCCATAAATAATCTCAAGGATATTCCTTTTGCCCTTGCCTATATTGCCGGTATCTATTTTACCCTGAAACTGCTGAAGGATGAAAACAAAAAGTCGTGGAAAATTATTGCAGCAATAATTTTCAGTACCGGCCTGGCAATAGGTATCAGACCGGTGGGAATACTCCTGGTATGTTATATTTTTCTTTTCTGGTTCATTCTGCGTCTGCCTCAGCTGTACCGGAGCGGTAAAAAGCTGATAGGTGTCAGCAAAGCCGGTGACGATGCAGCTTCGGACAAAGGTTTGCGTGTCAGTAAAGCCGGTGACGATGCAGCTTTGATTAAAGATATCCGGATCAACAATGCCGTTGACGATGCAGCTCCGGACAAGGGTTTGCGTGTCAGCGGGATCAGAGGACTTTTCCCGGAACTGCTACTTCTGGTATTTATTTCAGGAGCAGGATTTTTTCTGGGAACACTGCTGTGGCCGTATGCCCTGCAGGCACCCCTTAAAAATGTGCTTCAGTCATATCATTTCATGGCTCATTTCCCGGGTACCTTCCGGCAGGTCTTTGAAGGAAGCAATGAATGGTCCGACTTTATGCCCTGGTATTTCATCCCCAAATCAATGCTTATTACAATCCCCGTGATTGTACTGGCAGGAACAGTTTTCTTCCTGGTTTTTGCCGGACGGGCAGGCAGGTCAGGTAAACTCCCTCTTTACCTTATAATTGTTTTCACCATCCTGTTTCCGCTGTTTTTCGTGATAGTCAAACAATCGAATGTGTACAGTTCATGGAGACAGTTTCTTTTTCTTTATCCACCACTGGTACTGATAGCCGCTTCCGGACTGAATTATCTTTATGAAGCAATTCCGGGTAAATATTCCGGATGGATGATCACAGCACTGATTATACTGATGAGTATTCATCCGCTTGCATATATGATAAGGAATCATCCCTATGAATACATATATTTCAATCAGTTTACGGGCGGACTGAAAGGTGCATACGGTAACTATGAAACGGATTATTACTTTGTGAGCCAGACGGAAGCCTCCGAATGGCTTATTTCCTATCCGAATGAAAAAGGTATTGATTCAGCGCTTGTAGGGGCAACATATCCCGTAAAATGGCAGTTCCGTAAACATCCGGGAATAAAAACCTTTTATTTCAGACATGAGGAAAGAAGCCGGTATGACTGGGATTATGCAATAATAACCAACCGCTATATCCACCCCTTTCAGCTGAAAAATGGTATTTGGCCGCCCCCTGATGTATTGCATACAATATATGCCGATGGTGTTCCGATTGGCATTGTTGTTGAGCGGAAAAACAAGGATGCCTTTTACGGATACAGGGCTTTGGAGGAGGATCGTCCGGCAGATGCAGTCCGTCATTATGAAACTGCCCTGAAATACTGTGATGGAGATGAAATGATTTTTTATAATTTTGCAAGAGCTTTGTATGATGAGGGATACTTCGAAAGGGCAGATTCGGTATTGAAAAGTGGTTTGGAAATCAATCCTTTCTGCGAGCCGATACTGATGTACCTTGGGAATATCGCAAAGTTCCGCCAAAATGCTGATGAGGCCATTACATATTATGAAAGGCTGATAGACTATAACAGGAAATATTTCCAGGCATATGTTGAAATGGCGGAATTGTATTCAGGCAGGGACGACAAGCCGCAGGCCAGAAAGCTTTTACGGGACTGTCTGCGTTTAAATCCCCGGTACAGGCCTGCAATTATTGCCCTGGCAGATACTTACATGGAAGAAAATCCTGAAAGAGCAAAAAGATACTATGAAATGGCTGAAACAATTAAATAATTTAAATTATATCTGTTATGAAAAGAATATTATTAACACTTTCACTTGCTACATTTTTTTTGATTGGCAGTCTGACTCCGGCATTTTCGCAGGCTCAGCCCCAGCCACAGAAGGATACTGTCAACATTGACACTGATGCGACACCCACCACTTATTATGATATTGAAGATGAGGATTTTTCAAGTCCGGTCGGGGAAAAGGGGAGTGGTGCTGTAATTGGTATAATTGCAGGCGCAGTGGTTGTTGCAGGAGCTGTTGTATACTTCCTTCTGAGAAAGAAGAAATAAGCTGTTTATATCTCCGTCCAGATATTACCCTTTGCGTTGGAACTGACAACTGCATGAATAAATTTCATGCCTCTCACTCCTTCGTATACTGTAGGGAATTCACCGGGAGTGAATTCTTCACCGCGGATTGACTTTGCCGCACCCCTGTATATGTTTGCAAGAGCATCATAAATTCCTTCGGGGTGCCCGGCAGGCATTGTATGACCTTCCTCCGCCATCTTTTCATTGTAGGCATGTGCGGGCTTATATACTCTTACCGGTTCGGTGTCACTGAACATGTACAGATAGTTTGGATTTTCCTGTTCCCACCTCAGACTGGCCTTTGACCCGTAAACAGAAATTACAATATCATTTTCCAGTCCGCCGCAAACCTGGCTTGCACGAATAACTCCCTTCAGCTTGTTGTTGAAGCGAAGAAGTACGGTTCCGTCGAGATCAAGTTCTATATCTTCCTTCACCGGATTCAGATCAGACAATACTTCTTTTATTTCCAGTCCTGTAGTATATTCTATCAGGTTGAATGCATGAACACCGATATCCCCCATACAGCTGCTAACACCGGCATTTTTCGGATCAAGTCTCCATACACCGGTTATTCTGCTTTCCGCACCGTGAATAATGGCATTGATCCATCCCTGGTAATACTGGGCATCTATCCTCTGAATGGTTCCCAGTATGCCTTTTGCAATCAGTTCCCTCATCTGTCTCACCATGGGATACCCGGTATAGGTATGGGCAAGTGCAAAAGTGAGTCCGGTTTTCTCAACAAGCTGTTCCAGTTCAACGGCTTCTTCCACGGTCATGGTCATGGGTTTTTCACAAACCAGGTGAAAACCATTGGAAAGGAATGCTTTTGCCTGCGGATAGTGAAGCAGGTTCGGTGTTACTATTGAAACGATCCTGATCCTTTCGTCCTCAGGTCTTGCCAGCTCACCCGCTATCATGGCATCAACGCTGTCATAGCAGCGTCCGGGCTCTATTCCTTCTTTTGCTGCTGATTCCCTGTTCCTTTCAGGATTGCTGCTGAAAACACCTCCGACGAGTTCATAATCGTTGCAGATTCTTGCAGCCCGGCGGTGAGCATCTCCTATAAATGCACCGGTACCGCCGCCTATCATACCCATTTTGATTTTTTTCATCATTTCACAATTTTTAATCTATTTTTCAAAAGCTGAATCAAAAGCTATATCCGAAGGAGGAAAATCAATAGCCCTGACAAATTCGCATGCTTCTCTTGCTCCGAACTCACGGTCCATTCCGCTGTCTTCCCATTCGATTGACAGAGGACCATCGTAGCCTATCCTGTTCAGGGCCCTGATAATCTCCTCGAAATCTATATTGCCGCGGCCCGGACTCCTGAAATCCCAGTAACGGCCCCTGGTGCCAAATTCGGTATGTCCGCCGAAAATACCCGCTTCGCAGGGTATGTCTGACCATGCTACATCCTTCATGTGGACATGAAAGATCCTTTCACTGAAAGCATAAATGAATCCGACATAATCAACTCCCTGGTAGCCGAAATGGGAGGGGTCATAGTTGAAGCCAAAGGCAGGATGATCATTCAGGGCTGCCAGGGCTTTCCTGGCCGATGCAATATCAAATGCTATCTCCGTCGGATGTACCTCAAGGGCAAAACGAATACCAAGTTCCTGGTATGCATCCAGAACCGGTTTCCAGAGTTCTGCAAATTCCCTGAAACCATTTTCAATCATCTCCGGGATATTGGGAGGGAAGGAATATGCCAGGTGCCACACGGGACTTCCCGTAAAGCCGTTGACAACGTTTACTCCAAGGCGTTTTGCAGCTTCAGCCGTTTTGATCATCTCTCCGGCTGCACGCTTCCTTACACCGTCCTGCTCACCGTCTCCCCAGACATAATCCGGGAGAATATTTTTATGACGTTCATCAATCCTGTCAGCCACTGCCTGACCAACAAGATGGTTTGATATGGAAAAAAGCTTAAGGCCATGTTTTTCGAGAAGCTTGCGTTTTGCACTGCAATAGGCATCATCTGCCTTGTTTACCTCAAAATGATCTCCCCAGCATGCCAGTTCCAGTCCGTCATAACCGAATGAGCTGGCTTTCTCGCATACCTTTTCCAGGGGAAGGTCTGTCCACTGGCCCGTGAATAAAGTTACCGGTCTGCTCATAGTATTAATATTTTATATGGATTTTATGGTGTTGCTGCTGATGCTGTTGCTGATCCCGCTTCTGCTGATGTTGCTGCTGATGTTGCTGATACTGATCCCGCTTTTGCTGTTGACGTTGCCGTTGCTGCTGCTGATTCCGCTGCTGCTGCGTGGCCCGTTGCTTATCCGCTTCCGGATATGTATGTGGCGGAAACTCAGGATAAAGGATGCGGGAAACAGTATGTCCGGGTTTCATCAGGCTTATCATTTGGTTTACGCTAATATAAGAAAATCCTGTTCAAGGAACTGCAGGCATTCTTAAGAATTTGTTTTCTTTGTGGTGAATCTTTAAAATTTAATAAATGAAATCCATATCAGATATTCTGCTTCAGAGAAAAAGTATTCGTAAATATTCATCAAGGCCGCTTGACGACAATCTTCTTCATGATATTCTGGAAAAGGGCTGCAGGGCGTCAACTACCGGTAATATGCAGGTTTACAGCATAATTATCACCAGGGATGAAGATATGAAAAAATCTCTCCTGCCTTTGCATTTCAACCAGGAAATGGTTACTGAAGCACCTGTTCTACTGACTTTCTGTGCCGATTTCAACAGATTCAATAAATGGTGCCGCCAGAACGACGCCGTACCCGGATATGATAATTTTCTTTCTTTTTTTACTGCTGCAGCCGATGCACTTCTTGTTGCCCAGACAGTTTGCGTTGCCGCCGAATCTGAAGGTCTAGGTATTTGCTATCTTGGAACCACAACCTATATGGCTGACAAAATTATTGAAGTGCTTGAACTGCCCCCGGGAGTTGTCCCTGTTACAGCAATAACCCTGGGATGGCCGGATGAAGATCCCGAACAGGTTGACAGGCTGCCTCTGGAATCAGTCATACACAGTGAGGTGTATCATGATTATTCGGAGCAGGACATAAAAGCTTTTTACCGGGAAAAGGAAGAGAGGGAGGATTCCCGTATTTTTATTCAAGAAAACAATAAATCCACATTAGCACAGGTGTTCACGGATGTCAGATATAAAAAAGACGATAATGTGTACTTTTCAAATGTACTGATTAAAGTGTTGCAGGACCAGGGATTTATGAATCACTGAGATGCAGTGGAAGGCAGTGTGTTAATTATCCGGAGTGGGAGTTTCAGTACGCCTGACAGGATCAGTTCCCGAAAGCTATATCAAGTTCCCCGGCAATGGAAAGAAGATCTTTCCTGATGGCAGGGACAAGTGTAATTCCTTCTTTTCTCAGCCTTTTCTCCGTTTCCCTTTCGGGGTCACCGGGAATGAGTACCCGTTCCTGTCCTTCAGCGGGTTTTGAAGAACGAAACGTTTCAATCCATTCATCCATGGCTGCCTTGAACTCAGCGGCGGGCCGGAAGGCATCTATCCTGACAGCGCCGAAGAAATGGCCGGTACCTTCACCCGTCCTTCCTTCGGGTACAGGCAGGTAGGCCACGCTCGGAGGCACGAATGGCCCGAAGCCGGCTCCGCTGAAAAGGGCAGAGAATATGTCAACTATGGCTGACAGGCAGTAACCCTTGTGACTCCCGTGCAGCCGGTCGCCGCCGAGGGTCAGCATCGATCCGCCTGCCTTCAGTATTGTGGGATCGTCAGAAGGCCTGCCCGTTTTGTCCTGAACAAATCCGAAAGCCACTTTTTCACCTTTTTTCTCAGCTACGGCAAGCTTTCCCCTGGCTATGGGTGTTGTTGCAAAATCTGCAACAAAAGGCGGCTGGTGAAGAGCAGGAACCGCAACGGCAATGGGATTGGTACCCATCATCCTGCTGACCGAGAATGTGGGGGCAACAAGGGGATTGGCATTGGTAAGGCATATCCCGGCCATATCTTCCTCAAGAGCCATCATCGCATAATAACCAGCAATGCCGAAATGGTTGGAATTGCGGGTTGCAACCCATCCTGTTCCGGCAGTCCTTGCCTTTTCAATTGCAGTTTTCATGGATTTTTCAGCTGCCAGCATTCCCGCGCCGTTGTCACCATCCACCACGGCTGTGCCCGGCGATTCGTGAACTATCCTGACGACAGGTGTGACATTCAGTCTGCCTGCTTTCCATAATTCGTAATATTCCCTGATCCTTATCATTCCGTGAGAAGGATGACCGCGAAGTTCTGCGGCAATGAACACGGCAGCAATTGATTCCGAGTGTTCTTCACTATGTCCCATCTTCATGAAAACACTCTTCGTAAAATTAAACAGGTAGTCGTGGCTATACATACAAGAAATATTATTTCCTTACTCTCACCGGATAAGCCGGCCGTACCGGTTTTTCCTGCGGATTCTTTTCAAGTTCCTTAAGAATGATCTCTATCGCCTTGTCAAGCTGCGGATCCTTGCCCTGAATAATTTCTGAAGGCAGTTGTTCCACTTCAACATCCGGCGGCACCCCGACATTTTCAACTATAAAGCCGTCTTCGGTCCAGATCGCCAGATTGGGAGCAGTAACAGATCCTCCGTCCATAAGTTCCGGAAATCCCAGGGTTCCTACCAGTCCTCCCCAGGTACGAGTTCCCACCAGTGTTCCGACATTGAATTTCCTGAACATCCAGGGTAGCATGTCGCCGCCTGATCCGGCAGATTCATTTATTATCATGACTTTCGGACCCTGTATCGAAGCGTTTGGTGATTTCAGGTCATTGCCGTACCGCATGTTCCAGTATGACTGAAGGGGACGCATGAGAATATCTATGTAATAATCGGCCAGGAGTCCGCCGCCATTGAATCTTTCATCAATGATTAAAGCCTGTCTGTCGGCCTGCGGGAAGAAATATCTTTTGAAATATTCATGTCCTGCTGATGAAGTGTTGGGAACATACACATAGGCGATCCTGCCATTTCCGGCCTCGGTCACTTTCCTGAGATTTCCCTCAACCCAGTCACGGTTTCGCAGAGCTGCCTCATTTCCCACAGGCACAACCTTGATTATTCTTGATCCTGAGTACCCGGGTCCGCCGGCAATGGTCAGCTCAGTTATTTTCCCGTCGGTATTTTCGAAAAAGCTGAAAATATTCTGATCAGCCGTAAGATCTTTTCCATTGACAGCCAGAATATAATCTCCCTGTCTGACGTTGAGACCGGGTTCGGTAAGAGGTGATTTAAGATCAGGATTCCAGTTCAGTCCGCCATAGATTTTTTCCAGCCGGTATCTGTTGTTTGAAATACTGAAATCCGCTCCAAGAAGTCCCACCCCTATTCTTTCCGGATTACCGGGCCTGTCGCCGCCCCCGACACGGTGATGACCTACGGCCAGCTCGCTGCACATCCACTGGATCACCCTGTTGAGGTCACTGCGGCAGCTGAGCTCAGGAAGAAACTGTTAATACTTTATATTCATCGCATCCCAGTCGGCTCCATGCATTCCGTGATCTTAGAAATAATCGCGGTTTTTACGCCAGGCTTCATTAAAAATCTGTGGCCATTCCGAGGCAGGATCTGTTTTGACCGACATGCTTCCGGTGTTCAGGATGCCTTTTCCGGCCTCGGGTCTTTTTCCGGCTGATGTAATTCCTGTGACCTGACCCCTGGTGTAAAGCATCTTTTTTCTGTCGGCAGATATTATAAAATTATCGGCTTCCATTACTTCACTGTCTTTCCGCTCTTTCAGGTCATATTTACGGAGCGTGCCGGGAGAAAACCTGCCCTCAGGTCTGGCTATATAATATATTTCCCCGCTTTCGCCTGCGCTCAGATTTGAGTAATTGCCTGCACTAAGGGGTATGCTTACTATCCTTTTCCCTATTCCTTCAATGTCGATTTTCAGTGTTGACGCTGCTGTTCCGGAAGAGGAAGTGATTTCCGTATCCCTTTTCCTTTTTCCGCCGGTCTTTCCGGGTTCTGCTTCTTCCGTTTCCTTTGCCGCGGCAGGCTCTTCATCGCTTTCCTTCATAAAAGGAGAAAGCGTGTCTTTCTGCAGTGTTACAAGATATATGGATGAAGTCATTCTCATATCCTGATTTGAAAGATCGAACCAGTTGACAACCGGTCCCGCATCGGTGGATGCAAGAAAATAGAGGTATTTTCCTGCCGGATCGAAGACGGGTTCCGATGCATCACTCATACCGTCGGATACCGGAAATGATTTCTGCTGGTCCACCGAATACAGGTAAACGACCTTGAAATAGGTGTTGGTAACCTTTGTGTAGGAAATCCATTTTGAATCAGAAGACCAGTCATTGATTATTTTTCTGAATGCTCCGGGCGAATTGAGGTCATCCGAATCAATTTTTCTGATATTTCCCGTAGCGATGTCGGCAATATAAAGACTTTTACTGTTGTCCGTGTAGCAGATCTTTTTACTGTCGGGTGACCATGACGGGAAGGCATAAAAGCCGGATCCCCGGGGTTTGATGATTTTCGGAGAGCCCCTGCCGTCCTGGGAAATGATATGAAGTTCATATTCCCCCGAGGCATCAGAGAAATATGCAATGGATTTTCCGTCGGGCGACCATGAGGGATATTTTTCATGTACGCCGGGTGTTGAAGTAATGTTTCTGGGATCGCCTTTCTCGGCAGGCAGGGTGATGACATCTCCCCTGTATCCAAACACTGCCCTTGCACCTGTGGGTGAAATGCCTATGCTTCTGATATATGAACCAGCCTGAACATATCTGGGACGAAGTTCCTGAAGATCCGCTGCTATCCCGATTTTAAGACGTTCCGGGCTTCCGCTTGCCGGATCAAATTTATGGATGTATCCTGCCTGTTCGAATATTATTTTGTCGTTTCCTGCTGTTGCTTTCAGAATGGGGAAATCGTTAAATGAAGTAAGGGATCTGACCTTCTTTTCTGCGAAATCATATGAAAACAAATTGAATTCCCCGTTCCTGTCGCTGAGAAAATAGACAGTGTTTCCTATCCACATAGGATCAGCATCATTGCATCCGCCTTCCGGCTGGGGGATTTTTTCCACGGAATGGTCGGAAAATGAATAGATCCATATTTTTGAGTTTCTGCCTCCCCGGTAATTTTTCCATTGCTGGTATGCCGGTGAGACAGGGGTGTAAGCAAAAAATTTGCCGTCAGGTGAATAAGAAGCGGAATATCCGGCCGGTATTTCCAGCTTTTCAGGGTAGCCTCCCGTGACGGGAATAGTGAAAAACTGAACATGGGCTCCGGTGAAGGAAAAACGCGGTGAAGTAAATAATATATTCCGTCCGTCAGGCGTGAATCCTCTTACCATGTCATTCCCCGGGTGCCAGGTCAGTCTTTCCGGAACACCGCCCTCCGCTGGGATGATATATACATCGGTATTACCGTCGTACTGGGCACTGAAAGCAATCAGACTGCCATCGGGTGAGAAATACGGATCGGATTCCACTCCCTCATCCACGGTCAGTCTCCGGGGATTTGACCCGTCTGATCCGGCTATCCAGAGATCTTCGGCATAGATGAAAGCAATATTTTTTTCACTTATGGCCGGCTGGGAAATCATTCTTGTGTCTTTTACATTTATTCCTTCAAGAGTCAGGCTGCCTGCAGAAAACAGTAATGACACATAAAACAAAAGTAATGCGGTTCTTTTCATGCTTAGGGGATTTATATCAGGGTCTTACTGTTTATTCCTGTCTTCTTGCAACATGACCGACTGCGGCCTGCTGTACAGGAGTGATGGTGAGATCATTGATGCAGACATGTCCGGGGAGTGTTGTGCAGTAATAGATCACTTCGGCAATATCATCCGCCGTAAGGGCATCAACTCCTTCATAGACTGACCTGGCTCTTGCCTTGTCACCCTTGAAGCGGACAAGTGAAAATTCGGTCTCTGCCATGCCCGGGGCAATGTTTGTAACTTTAATATTGTGTTTGACAAGATCTATTCTCATTGCCCTGGAAAGTGTGTTGACAGCACTTTTTGTGGCGCAGTAGACATTGCCGTATTCATAGATGTCGGTACCTGCTATTGATGAAATATTGAAGACATGACCACTGCCCCTAGCAACCATAAAAGGGGTCACTGCCCTGGTGACATAGAGAAGGCCCTTGACATTGGTATCAATCATTCTGTCCCAGTCGTCGACATTGGCATCATGAATATGTGACATCCCGACTGCCAGGCCTGCATTGTTTACAAGGATATCAATGTTTTTCCATTTTTCGGGCATACCCTCGATAGCAGCTTCAGCTTCATATCTTTTTCTTACATCAAAATTAAGAGTCAGAATATCGGTATTGTATCCTGATACTTCTTTGATCACTTCATCCAGTCGCTCTTTTCTTCTGCCGGTGATTATAATATTATATCCGTTCGCGGCAAACTTTTTTGCTATTGCCCTGCCGAATCCGGCCGTGGCACCTGTAATCATTATAATCCTGTCCATGGGTTTTGGTTATTTTTGTTCCTGTAAAAATAGAAATAATTTGAATCTTTGCCTTTTATTACTCATTGAATAATATGAAGACACTCCGGATCGGTGAAAGGGATCATGAAATAAAGGAAATGTTTGATTCAATCGCTTTCCGTTATGATTTTATCAATCACCTTCTTTCGTTCGGGATAGACAGGATCTGGAGAAAAAGGGCAGTAAAAGCCATTTCCCGGATATGTTCAGATCCTGGTAGAATTCTCGATGTGGCAAGCGGCACAGGCGATCTTGCCATTGCTGCAATGAGAATGGATCCTGTTCATATTACCGGGATTGATATTTCTGAAAAGATGCTTCAGGAAGGAAGGGATAAGATAAAAAGGCTTTCACTGCATGACAGGATAGATATGCTTCTGGGTGATTCACAGGAAATGGAGTTTGATGATGAGGTGTTTGATGTTGTAATGGTGGCTTTCGGAGTAAGAAATTTTTCAGATCCCCTCAGGGGCCTTTCGGAAATGTACAGGGTGCTCAGGAAGAAGGGAGCCGTGATGGTGCTGGAGTTTTCAATGCCTTCGGGTGTTCCCTTCAGGCAGCTCTACCGTTTCTATTTCCTGAGGATCCTTCCGCTTATTGGCAGGCTGTTTTCCAGGAATGACTTTGCTTACACATATCTTCCCGGGTCGGTTATGGAATTTCCTGTCGCGGAACAGTTCATTGACCTGATGGAAAAGGCCGGATTCAGATCTGTAAAACAGGAAAAACTTAGCGGGGGGATTGCAAGTATTTATACCGGACTAAAGTTTTAAGTACAATATTTTTTGCTTGTTGCAGTTTATTATCTTGAGAATTCTAATAATCAATCCGGTTTGAAAAAAGGGAATCTGAAAAATATTTTTATCCTGGCTTTCCTGTTGATCAGCATAGTTTCAACGGCTCAGAGGCAGAAGCCCAAAAATGAATCATGGTATGATGAAAAACTGCTTCATTTTGGTTTCAGCATAGGTTTCAATACTATGGATATCAGAATAACGCCTTCACAGGAGTTTCTGAAACAGGATTCGGTTTATCCTGAGGTAAGCCGCCTTAATCCCGGAATAAACATTCAGATTGTCACTGATCTCAGAACCGGAAGATACTGGGATTTAAGATTCCTGCCGGGCGTTTCCTTCGGACAAAGAAGTGTAAGGTATTATAAAATCCCCGGAGAAAAAGAGGGTGATCCGAAGCTTTATGATGTGAGACAGAGGCTTGAGTCGTCCTATCTTGAATTTCCGCTTCTTCTGAAATACAAGGGGGAAAGGCTGAACAATGTGAGACCCTATGTTGCAGCGGGTGTAAATTTCCGTTATGATCTTGCCGCCAGAAAGGAATTCGATGAAGAAAAACCCGTGTATATCAGACTGAAAAAGCCCGATCTTTATATTGAAACAGGCGCTGGACTGGATTTCTATCTTCGCTATTTCAAGCTTTCGGTTGAACTCAAAATGTCAAACGGACTTACTGATGTAATAGCCAGGGAGGGTGAGGCACGGCATCCGGAATTCAGAAATGCAATAGAAAAAATGAGGTCGCAGATCTGGATACTTGCCTTTCATTTCGAATAATCAATTTAGAGACAGTTCGCATTGTTCCGGCGGGGGATCGTTAACATAGTTCCGGCCGTGGGCCGCTCGTATTGTTATTGCCGTGGGCCGTTCACTTTGTTATTGCCGGGGGCTGTTCGCATTGCTTCGGTCGGGATCGTTAACATAGTTCCGGCGTGGGCCATTCGTATTGCTTATGCGGGGAACATTCCGCATTGATAGCTTTTCCGGAACTACTTTCCTTTTATTTATTCTCTGTTTGATATATTCCTGGTAAATTCCGAGAAAATAACGGATGCAGCCATTCCGACATTCAGGGAATCTATTCCCGGAGCGGGTCTGCCTGTGGAGGGGATCATTATTTTATCGGTAATATATGAAGACAGTTCATCTGATATGCCCCTTGATTCATTTCCGAAGAAAATGATACCCCTGTTTTCAAGTTTTACGGAATATATTGAATTACCGTCGAGGGTTGCCCCGTAAATTTTTATTCCATCCCTCAGGGCATTACGGAAAAGTGAATGCAGATCGGTATAGGCAACCCTTACATGGAGAATTGCTCCCATGCTTGCCTGTATCGCTTTGGGATTGAATATGTCCACGCAGTTTTCCGAACAGTATATGTTTCTGATCCCGAACCAGGCTGCTGCCCTCACTATCGTACCGAGATTACCGGGATCCTGTATGAAGTCAAGTGCAACGCTGAGTTTTTGCCCGGGGGCTTCAGGATCTGTCTTCATTTCCGGCATTTCCACAACTGCCAGTGCATTGTGCGGGGTCTTCATGGAAGAAATTCTTTTCAGCTCTTCATAGCTGCACGGAATGATTTCATCAATTTCCTGCTTTTGCGCGGGAGGGAGTGAATTCACAAAGCCGGGTTTGGCTACAAGTGTTTTCACGTTTTGTCCTGCAGAAAGGAATTCCCTTACAAGTTTATCACCTTCTATTATGAAAAGTCTGTGCTCTTCCCTTGCCTTCTTTTTCTGAAGAGATACAATGAAACTGATCTTTTTTTTGCTCAACACCCCAGGATAGCGTTTTATGTAATAATATTCAGCAGGTTCTCCCGCTTACATTTTCGTCCGGACGATTCCGTAAATATTATTATTGATATATTTGTTCACTTATGCATGATACAAAATTTGAAAAAAAATACATCAAATAAAAATACATATACGGCGGGAATAATGCTGTCTGTTTTGGCGGCCTTCCTGCTGCTCTCTTCCTGTCATCCCACCAGATATGTTCCGCAGGATGCAAGCCTGCTGGATAAAAATCATATTTCAATAAACAGGGAGGGCATGAACAGGAAAGCCCTCGAGCCATATATCAAGCAGAAACCCAACAAGAAGATATTCGGTATGCGCTTTCATCTGGGACTGTACAACCTTTCCAATGTAAGAAAGGAAGGATGGCCTCACTCGTGGCTCAGGAAAATAGGTGAGGAGCCGGTCATCTATGATCCTTATCTGACAGAAAAATCTGTTGAGCAGATACAGAGCTATGTGGCGTCAAAAGGTTATTTTGATGCAACCGTAAGTGATACCGTAAGGACAGAAAAACAAAAATCCGAAGTATTTTATAATGTTGCTCTCAGATCACCCTACAGGATACGTAATCTCCATTATGAATTTGAAGATTCACTGATAGGAAACTGGTTTTATTTTGACTCATTGAACTGTTTGATAGTAAGGAATGAACGTTACGATGTTGATGTTCTTCAGGAGGAGCAGCTGAGATTTGAAAAATATATAAAGGACAGGGGTTTTTACGGATTTTCGAGGGAACATATTTATTTCAGGGTTGACAGTACCATTGGCAACAGGCAGGTCGATATATATTATGGTATCAGGCAATTTTCCAGTGTGGATGAAAATAACATGACTTCAGTGTTTCCCCATTCCCTGTACCGCATAAGAAACGTGTATATATATCCCGATTTTGTTCCCAGGGATGCCCTTGAGAGGGGCGAAGCCTATATCAGAAGTCTGGATACAACCGAATACGGAGGCTACTATTTTATTTCCTCCGGTAAAAAGCCGGACATCAAGTATGATCTGCTTATTCAGTCATTGTACCTGAATCCCGGTTCAATGTTCAGTCAGACAAACACGGAGCAGACCCAGTCTCATTTGCTGGGTCTGAAAACATACCGCCTTGTAAACATATTTTATACCGAGCTTCCCGGAAGCCCTTACGGTCCGGAAGATGAGCTCAGGCTTGACTGTAACATACAGCTGACACTTCTCAGTCAGCAATCCTACAGGGTGGAACTTGAAGGGACCCATTCCGACGGACTCGGGGGAGCACTGAATCTTGTATATCAGAATAAAAATCTTTTCAGGGGCGCTGAGCTGTTTAATCTGAAACTGAAAGGGGCCTATGAAACCCTGTCACAGGATACCATCATGCATTCCATAGAATACGGAGTTGAGACGAGTCTTAGATTTCCGAAATTTATTCTTCCTTTTATCAAAACTGAAGGATTTATCAAGAAATATAATCCTACCACTACTCTTCTGGCGGCATACAATTATCAGAAGATGCCTTTCTATACGAGGAAAATGGCAAATGCCACCTTCGGCTACAACTGGAACAGCAATCCCTATACAACGCATATAGTAAATCCCCTTCAGCTGAATATAGTAATGCTCGATACCATCGATCCTGCATTCAGGGAAAGAATAGAATCATCATCATACCTGGCCTACAGTTACAGGGATGTCACCATACTGGGAAGCGGTTATTCGCTTATATTCAGTAATCAGACCATAAAGCGGTCAAGGGATTTCTGGTTTTTCAGG
>JAAYKX010000004.1 GCA_012522155.1 Bacteroidales bacterium | reverse complement strand
TCAACATCTCTTTTTATAATTTTTCCCGCCTGAAGGAAGGAATACATGAGGGTGGCCCTCAGAACGGAGGGTGTGAGTCCGGTGACAAAGGCATAAACCCACAGGATGGCGAGGGTGATAATCACCCTGAAGGTCTTCAGTTTACCTTTCATGAAGAAAAGCATTCTGAAGACGAAAAGGCTCAGGATTACTGTGTGAAGTCCTGATACTGCCATTATATGCATTACCCCGGCCATGATGAACTGTTGTTTCCGGTCAGGATCGAGAAGATTTTTTTGTCCCAGTGTCATGGCTGCTACTATGGCGAGACGCTTTTCACTTATGCCGCGTTCACGGTATATGTCAAGTATCCTTTCCCGGATGATAAGTGCGGAATGTTTCAGTTTCCTGCGATCAGGGACTTTGTGGGCAATAATATCAGTGCTGTCGGTAAAGGAGAGATACCTGATCCCCCTTCTCTCCATATAAAAACTGTAATCAAACTCCGAGGGATTACCGTTGTTCCTGATCCGTTCCGGCCTGCATCTGATCAAAAATTTATCACCCGGCAGGAAGGAAGGGACCCTGCTCTCTTTCCGGTGGTAGATAAGAATGGATCCGCCGGCAGGCTCCAGGCTGTCGCCGGATGTGATGCCGGTAAGCCTGACAGTCATCTTCCAGGTATTTTCCTTTTCTTCAGGAATTTCTTCCAGTGTACCTGCAATTATTGCCGTACCGGAAGGAACAGGGGAGATCCGGTCTTTTTCCAGGCTGTAGAGTATCAGTCCTGCAAGCCATAGTGAGAGACCAAGGGCCGCACCGTAAAAGACATTGGTAAGATATCTGTTGAAAAAAAGACTGGTACAGAAAAGAAGCGGGATAATTGAAAGAGAAACTGCAAGTAATGCAGTTCCGGGATATATCCACAGACCGGTAACTATTCCGGAACACAGGGGTATAATGAGGCGAAGAAAGGGAATCTTCCTGTACAGCACGGCAGCGGAGTTAACATACTACAAGGTAAAGATATGAAAAACCTAAGAAGAGGGTATTGATTTAACAGCCGGAGAAAGGGTATCGATAAAACTTCCGATAAAAGCTGTTAGTAACATGAACAAGTGTAGTGGCAAAAAAGCCAGAAAAAGGGGTATCGGTAAAACTTCACGGACAGGGATGATGGCAAAGCAGCCGGAAGAGGGTATTGATAAAACCTCCGGAAAAAGGTATCAGTAAGCTTTGATCTTACGGGCCGGGAGAATAGTCTTGTAATCTGCTTCGGATTTCCCCCTGCTGATGGCATTGAGTTTTCCGCGTATGAGTCTTTTCCGTAGCGGACTGACCCTGTCGGTAAAGAGGATCCCGTCGAGATGATCGTATTCATGCTGGATCACCCTGGCAATATATCCTTCATATGTTTCATCGTGAAAAACCCAGTCGCGGTCATAGTATTGTATTCTGATATGTCCGTCCCTGCTGACTTCTTCCCTGAGATTGGGAATACTAAGACAGCCTTCCTTCATCAGTTCGGTATCACCCGATTTCTCCGACAGCCGGGCATTGATGAACACTTTTTTGAAATCTGCAAATTCAGGCATCTCTTCGGCCAGGGGTAATCCGTCAATGATGAACAGACGGATGGATTTTCCTATCTGGGGAGCTGCCAGTCCGAGTCCTTCCGATTTATACATCGTTTCGAAAAGATCATCTATTAACTG
>JAAYKX010000259.1 GCA_012522155.1 Bacteroidales bacterium | reverse complement strand
TTGATACTATTGCGGCCATGATAAATGTTCCGGTTGTCTGCTCGATTCCCAGCAGGGCTATCATAAAGCCGGCAATAACCCAGCCCACGGTGCCGAAAACCCTGACAAGGGGAAACTGCTTGCCAGGATCGGTCATCTGTCTGAATGCAACACTGTTTGACAAACCTATTGTCGGCATGTAGGCAAGCGAGTAAAGAAGGATGACCCAGTAAAAAGTGCTGTTTGTGGTCACCCTGGCTGCCAGGAAAAGCAATACTCCTCCTAAGAGATGGAGGACTCCCATAACTTTCTGGGCAGCAAAAAATCTGTCTGCCACCATACCTATGAAAAAAGGGGAAATCATGGTTGCAATAGCCAGTGCAGAATAGGCTGCTCCAATCTGAATACCGGTTGAACCAAGAAATTTGGTCATAAATGTTCCCATGGTAACATACCACGATCCCCATACATAGTATTGAAGAAACATCATCAGTCCTAGTACAAAGCTGGTTTTTGGTCTCATAATCAGTGCATTTCAGGTTTATTTTTTCAAGATGGCTTTATTTCAGGAGTTTTCCGGATATGAAAACAATCTCCGCTGCTTAAAATTAAAAAATTGAATCAGAATAAAAAACAGCTCTCATTATTCCAGAGGCGCACGGATGATTCCCGATCCGATATCGCCAGAGAGGTAACCGGCTTTCATTCCTTCATAAGTAGCAGAACCCATCAGCTTATCCGTCAGTATTGTAACTTTCAGGGCCTTTTCATTTTCCAGTTTCTGGGCCCATAAAGCTGCCACACCGGCAACATGAGGTGTTGCCATACTGGTTCCGCTCATCAGTTCAAGCCCTCCTCCTGCCTTTGCAGATAATATTCCCACTCCGGGTGCGGATACCCTGGCCCCGGTATTGGAAAAAGAAGCAACACTGTATCCATCAGGTGACTTGTTCAGTGCAGCTACCGAAATCATACCCTCTGCCACAGCCGGCGGACAAACAGAAATTACATAAGCGGGATCCACATTCCTGCGGCTTTCATTGCCTGCGGCAGCAATGAGCAGGCAGGGCCGGCGGAAATCGCCCAGTGCCCTTATCATAGATGCCAGCCGTTCAAAAAGAAGAATATTGCTTCTGTATCCTTCAAGTGCCATGGAAGTTGCAAGATCAGCAGGTATCCCTCTTCCTGTAAGCTGATCAACATAACCGGGGAAATCAATGCCAAGCGACATTGAGATAATATTTGCACCATTCTGAACAGCCCACTGAATGCCTTCCGTGACAATATCACTGCTTCCCCCGCCTTTCCCAAGTACTTTTCCGATAAGGGCAGTTTTAATTCCGGGAGCCACTCCAATACGGATACCGGATTCATTTCTTCCAAAAACAGTTCCGGCACAATGAGTTCCGTGACCAACAATATCATTGTCACCTTCCAGGGTGAAATTTTTCCGGATAAGGTCAACTCCCCTGAATGAGGGATGATCCGGATCAATTCCGTTGTCAAGAACCGCAACCACGATTCCAGAACCATCAAAAGGCGACCTGCCTGCTCCGACAGCTTCTATTCCCCAGGAATCCTGTACCGCTGCAGATGAATCATCCGGTTCCTGATCCACGGGCGAAATCAGTTTTACCGGTATTGCCGGAGCAACAGCAGCAATATCCTTCATTCCCGATATCTCAGCTGCTTTTTGCCTGGTAATTTCGTCATATTCTATCTTAACAGGTTCAACTTCAGCAATGCTCCCGGAATCAACGCGAATAGCTTTAGTCCTGTACCACGGCTTCGCCGGTTCGGGAAGCTGAATCTGACGCAAAATAACATATCTGGCTTTCATCTGTCTGTAATTAAATATTAATGATCAGATACCTGGTCCCGGTTTACCGGTAATCTGTCCCGGTTCATCGGTAATCTGTCCCGGTTCATCGGGAACTTTCCCATCTTTATATATAATCGTTTCATTTCTTGCAGGAATTTTGTGATTCTTTTATATGACAGGTCTTGTTAACATTTCCCCTGCCAATGCAATTTACAGTATAGACAGATAAAAATCAACAATTTATTGCTCCAACAGCTCACCGTTAATAAAAATTCATTTTAATTCATTATGTAAAACAATACACAAAATAAAATTGCGTTCATACTTTACACGAAATGATAAGTATAGTTATTTTATTATTGGTTTAATTCCTGAAAGTGCCTGAAGTAAACTGCATAAAAAATGAATAATTATACAATAAGCCATTTTCTCAACTGTTCCTTAACCTTTTAATGTCTGAATTATGAACACAAATAAAAACCTGTCACTGAAAAATCCTGAACCAGGACCGGTACAGATCATTGCCGTAGTGATCACCTACCTTATTGCCGGTTTTTTAACAGCATGCATCTGCGGAATTGGCTATCTTCTGATTTATTAGCCGGATACCATCCCTGTATTCCGACCGTTGGTCAAAACAGGCAAAAAGCTGCCCTTTGCGGCGTAATAAATACATCTGCCTGACTATCTGGTGGGTGCACGATGTCTTTTCTACAAATCCCATATTATCCGTTTTTCCCCGGTCATTATTCATCAGGTTTTGACGAATAGCGCCCCAGGGCTTACCGATGGCATGTTAAACCAAACAAGCGGCTCAGCTTATTTGACAAAGGCTTCTGAAACCATACTCCAAAGTCCATATTACGGTCATATACAGCTTGTTTTAAGGTCTTCCGCAATGTATCTTTGATAAAAAAGTTTTATCACAATGAAAGTTATTTACAAAGTAATATCCGAACCAACAGGAGTAGTCCTGATCAGAAGAAGAAAGATTGCCAAAGCATTGAGATGGTGGCTTCGTGAAAACGGATTTGAATTCAAGTATAACTACTATTTCGGATATGTTCAGTAAACAACAGTTGCAGAACAGTCACAATCCTCAAAAGCAGGATATGCTGATTCAGTCCTGCAGTCCCGAAGAAAAACAAGCCCGCGTCCCAAGACCGAAGTACGGGGAAAAACTTGACTTTTGCTGAAATTTTTAGTATTTTTATAGCTGGGATGAAGGTCAAAATTCCGTCATTTTCACCCTTTAAAACCTGAATGTATACAAATGGCTTTAATAAAAGTCTTTATTGTACAGATAACTCCGGTAAAAGGGAAAGCTGAAAACCTTGAAAAGAGTAAGCATTATTGGGAAAAGGGAACCTTTCATGGAAACAAAAGCCTTTAATCCGGAAGAACAGCTCCGGAAAATTATTAATCTGATAAATGAAAATAAATCAGATACCATCAGTGTACGCAAAATAAGGGATATCATCGGCAGCGATGATCTCTCCGGGAAAAGAATAAACAACCCCTTTGTTCAGGGAAAATCCCATATGGAATTCAATAAAAACGAGGGCTACAGAGAAAATTATATTTCATAGAAGTTCCAACACAAAAACATCCGGGATTTTGAAGCATTCCTTCTTCATAATCAAAATTGCAACATCTCCATATAGCAATAACAAGCTGCCTGTTTCCTGAAAACAGGCAACCGTTCCCTCCGTTTTTCAGTTATACCGGCTTAACTCAGCAACCGCCCTGTTTTTTTCTCTTTCCATTTCATTCAGCTTCCGGAAGCTGTCATAATAAATTCCGTATCCGATAAGATAATCCGTCAGGGATATTTCACCCCCCGTGAGTGCTTTCAGAAGAAATCCCCTGTTATCTGCCAGCTTCAGACCGGAACGGAAAGTATCTATACTGCCCTGCAGTGATATGATTTTCTCATGAAGAGCTTTCATCTGATTATGGAACTGAAACCTGTAATCTTTTTCTATTTCCCTTGAAGCAAGAACACTTGCCTTTTCATAGCTGGTCTTGTTCCTGTTCTCCCAGAGCGGCAGTGATAAACCCATGACAAGTCCACGGAACTGCTCCCCCGATGTCTTTTCACTCATATAACCCGCTTCAAGCCTGGGCAGGTTCATCGATCTGCTGAGCCTGACACGGGCCTCCCCAACGGCAATTTCCTTTACAAGCCATTGCAGTGCCGTATTATTCTTTTGCGTCTCTGCAAACCATGACTCAAAATCCGTATCCGCCGGATGCCACAGCAAGACAGTATCAGTGAAAGGTATCTCATGTCCGCCGTTATATCCCGCCAGTTCATTAAGAAGATAGGCAATCTCAACATTGTTGCTCTCCAGTTCTCCCTGTATAGTCAGCAGATTAAGAACTGCCTTGTTCAGATCCATTATGCCAATTTCTCCCGCATCATATTTCATTTCATACTGTTCCAAAATTTTACCTATGCTTTCACTGCGTTCCGAAATGATCCGGGACAGGGAATTTAAATAAACAAGATCAGCCAGAATAAGCCTGACCCTGAAAAAAACATCAGTCTTATGATTAAGATACTCCAGTTCCGCCTGATCATTTTTCAGATCTGAGATCCTCGACCGGTAAACATATGCTGATGGAAAATCAAATGACTGCCGTACGGAAAAATCCTTCCTGGGGCCGGCATCTTCCGGCAAAACCTGCAGGTAATTGAAATCAGCCTCGGGACCCGGCAGGTAAATATCCGTTTTGTGACCCAGTCTTTCGGCATCGGTCTTCTTCCGCAGTGCAGCAAGTGTAGTGTTGTTTTGCTCAATCTGCCGCAGAATGTCATCAGCTGTGGTCTGGGATTTTAATGCCGGTGACGACTGAACAAAAAGCAACAGCAGCAATATCCTGATTATTGAAGGTTTCATTCTAAAATATTATTATGTTATTGTATACTAAGTGGTTCAAACAGCCTGTTCCGATTTATAAGAAGCCTGTTCCGCTTTATCAGAAGCCTGTTCCGATTTGTCGGTGTAACTCCCATCTTTACATCTTCGCTTCATTTTCTGTCAGCTTTTTGATTATTGAAAATACTGTAAACTATCGGTACTATATAGATATTGAGCAGGGTTGAGGTCAGCAGGCCTCCCAGGATAACCTTTGCCATCGGACTCTGGATTTCATTTCCTGAAAGATCTCCCTTCAGAGCCAGAGGAACCAGAGCAAGGGCAGCAGTAAGAGCCGTCATAAGAATTGCATTAAGCCTGTCAGCCGATCCCCTTACTATTGTCTCCTTCAGCGGAACGCCCCTTCCTGCCAGTCTCCGGTAATTTGAAACCAGGAGAATACCGTTTCGCGTGGCAACACCGAAAAGAGTGATAAAACCTATGATGGCCGGAATACTTAATACACCCGATGTAAGCCCTATGGCAAATACTCCGCCTATCAGGGCAAGAGGCAGATTCAGAAGAATGATTCCTGCAAGTCTGAAATTCCTGAACTCCAGGTATAGCAGAAGAAAGATTATGAACAAGGCTGCCACTGATGTGAAAAGCAGGGTTCTGGAAGCCCTTGCCTCGCTTTCAAACTGCCCTCCGTATTCAAGCCAGTAATCCGCGGGCAGATGAACCTTACTATCAATATTTTCCTGTATTTCATTCACCACACTCCTGAGGTCACGCCCGGCTACATTGGCCGAAATAACAATTTTCCTCCTTACATTTTCCCGGCTTATGGAACTGGGACCAGTTGCCGAAACAATATCCGCAAGCTCTTCAAGAGGCACCTTTTTACCGTCATATGTATCAATAAGGGCAGTTTTTATGCCATCCAGGGATTCGGTATAATCACTGTTTAATCTGAGTGTAAGATCAAAACTTCTCTGTCCCTCGTAAATATCACCCAGTTTCTCTCCGCTGAAAGCCAGATCGGTAAAATCAGTGAATTCACCGATAGGTATCCCGTAGCGCAGAAGCATCTCCCTGTTGGCTCGTATCTGGATCTGCGGCACTTCGATTTGCTGTTCAACATTCACATCCACCAGTCCGTCAATACCTGTTATGACCGATTTGATTTCATTTGCCGTTGAAAACATTTTATTCAGATCCGTACCAAACAGCTTAATTGCTATGTTGGCACTCGTGCCCGACAACATATGATCAATACGGTGCCCGAGGGGCTGACCCACCGTAAAAGCAATACCAGGAATTTTTGAAAGTGTTGCCCTTACGTCAGCTACAAATTCCTGCTGCGACCGCCTTCCTTCAAGGAAGTTTACGTCTATTTCCGAACTGTTCGTTGACTGGGAATGTTCATCCAGCTCCCCTCTTCCCGTCCGGCGGGCTGTACCCGTAACTTCAGGAAGTCCGAGAAGCTCTGTTTCAATAAGTCTGCCAAGCCGGTCACTTTCATCCAGGGAAGTTCCCGGCTGTGTCACTATGGAAAGGGTAAGGGCACCCTCATTGAATTCAGGAAGAAAACTACGCCCGAATCCCGACATAACAATAAGGGTTA
>JAAYKX010000258.1 GCA_012522155.1 Bacteroidales bacterium | reverse complement strand
CTGGTTACTGATACTGAACCGGTCACACTTATGGAAAAGACCCTTTATGCCATGGATGAGCTGACAGGACTGGTTGCCACCACTGCATTGGTAAGACCGTCAAAAAGTGTGCTTGACATGAAGGCAAGGTCTGTAAAAAAGAAGTGGAATGACAAGAGGTTTGCTGCAGGCGTAAACAGAACAGTGATAGAAAAAGGAGCTGAGATGCTGGGTCTTACACTGGATGAACTTATAACTGACTGCATAATGGGAATGAGGGAAGTTGCCGAACAGATCGGGCTGAAAGGGAATCTTACGAAATAAAGGAGAACCTGCCGAACAGATCGGGCTGAAAGGGTATTAAAATACAGCCTGAAAGCGTATTTCAATACCCTGATCCTGTATGACAGCCGGACTTTTTAAAGTTGTCTTATTCTGATATTTCTGAACCACACATCATTGCCATGATCCTGCAGTCCGATATAACCTTCTCTTGCAGTGTCAATGAACCATGGCCATTCTGCAAATTTGGAACCGGCACACATTTTTTTCCAGTCATCAGTCCATAAATGGAATTCAACAACGTTTGCACCATTCTGGTTAAATACTACAGTACCTTGGTAGACAAGTATTTTTACCGAATTCCATTGTCCAACAGCTTTTGTATTCTGTGGCCTGGCAGGGATGAGATCGTACAAAGAGCCAGCCATCCGGTTGCCATTGACTCCCAGTTTGGCATCCGGGTGCCGGTCATTGTCCAGTATCTGCATTTCAGGTGCTGACTTGTAAATGGGTTCACCGGGTATTTCCTGGGCAAGAATAAAGATTCCGCTGTTTCCGCCTTCGGAAATCTTCCATTCAAGTGACAATTCAAAATCAGAAAGTTTCTTATCATAGATAATATCACCGCCGCTGCCTCCGGCTTCTCCTCCTCCGGAACCGATACAGCGAAGTGTTCCGTCAACAATCTCCCATCCTTTTTCCGGAAAAGCGGTTTTATTATAACCACGCCATCCTTCTGTTGACTTACCATCAAAAATAGTTATCCAGTCTTCCCCGGCAATATTCTTCTTTTTTCCTGAAGATGCACATGATGTGAATCCAGCCATAAGCATAATTACCAAAAATATATTTAAATATTTCATGTTCATTTCTTTTTCTGACAGTTAAGGGTAAAAACGCGATGCAGGGCAAATTCACTGCCTCAGGCACCGCGTTTACAATCAATAATACATTATTATGCAGGCATGTCGGGCAGTGACCATCCATCCCGGTACTTATGCCTTATCATCTCAGAAGCGAATTCCCTTGCATTCATCGGGTCAGTCCATTTCTTGCGGAATGTGGGATGCCCGTCAGTGATTGTGAACGCATCTTCAATGCAGACCCTTACAGTTTCGGAATCAGTAATGTTAGTGAATTCCATCTTTTCTCCGTCCCATTCCAGTTCCTTGTTAAGGCCCTGAAGCCTGACGGCAAGAACTCCCATTACAACCATTTCATTGAAGGGACCTGCTTCTGCAAAATCCGATTTGGTAGCTACCCTGCTTTCCGGGCTTTCCTTGCATGCCCGGACCCAATCCATTTCATGACCTCCCCTCATCGCATTTTCGATTCTTCTTTCAGTTTTCGGCACAACCGGTACACGGCCGGAGATGAGCCAGGGGTCCTTTCCGTAGCATCCGCATATCAGCTTATCTTTTGTACCATGGAAAATAACACCGCCGCCGGCATCGTTCATGTCTTTGCCTGCAGGCCATCCTGCTGGTTTGGGAGGCTGAAGGCCACCGTCATACCATATAACCTCCACCTGCGGAAGTTTCATTTTTGCTCTTCTGTCTGATACTCTTGCCGGGTATACCAGGCTGACCATCTGGGCATTGGGTGCACAATCCGCCAGAAGAAGTGTGGAGCTTCCCTGGGCTCTTATCGGATACTGCAGCTTCAGGCCCTTGAAAACCGGGTGAAGGATATGACATGCCATATCTCCCAGTGCGCCGGTACCGAAATCCCACCAGCCTCTCCAGTTCCATGGATGATAAATGCTGTTGTAAGGACGCATCGGGGCCGGGCCGATAAACAGATCCCAGTTGAGGGTTTCGGGAACCCACTCACCCTTTTCCGGCCGGTTCAGCCCCTGGGGCCATATCGGACGGTCAGTAAATGCTTCCACTTTGGTAACATCACCGATTTCACCATTCTGAAGCCATTCCACAGTCAGGTTTACTCCTTCATCCGAAGAACCCTGGTTACCCATCTGTGTTGCCACTTTATGCTTTGCTGCAAGCTTTGTAAGGAGCCTTGACTCATACACTGTGTGAGTCAGGGGTTTCTGAACAAATACATGCTTGCCCATTGTCATGGCCACAGCAGCAATTGCGGCATGTGTATGATCAGATGTTGCAACGATCACTGCATCGATCGAATTACCCATTTCATCATACATTTT
>JAAYKX010000257.1 GCA_012522155.1 Bacteroidales bacterium | reverse complement strand
GGTCAACTGCATGATGTTCGTTGAATTTATGGTGTGAAAGGAGTTTTGTACTGATGTTGTAGTGTTTAAGCAGCTTTCCGGCATGCCTGGTGTCTTCGGCAAGTATTATATCCACGTTTCCCAGTATTTCAACCGCCCTGTAGGTAATATCCTTCAGGTTGCCGATGGGTGTCGGTACAAGGAATAATTTACTCATCAGCAGAGAATTTTCGTTTTACCAGTTCAATAAGTTGCTTTGCAGCTTCATTGTCCTTATCATTTCCGGCATAATCCATTATCATTTTCCTGGCTTCCTCAAAACCGGAAGAGTTTTCCAGCGCGGAAACCGCCTTGTTGTATTTCCCGGTATCACCCTGAAAAAGTTCTCTTACAAAGAGAAACTTGTCATTTATTCCGATGGCTTCCGTCAGGCTGTGAATGGGCTTTGACTTTATCCTGCTTCTCATATCATCTTCTTCCTTCCTGGTCCCCAGCTTTTCAATAACACTGTCTGTCCGGGGACTGAAGGAATCAGCTATGGTGATTTTGTCAGCTGACATTCTTGCCGGTTCGGATGGCAAGGTTTCCGTTTCTGCTTTTTCCGGCTCCCCGGCCCGGCTCTTCCTTTCTTCCGCTCCGGCCTGTGTGGTGCGGGGTCCTGTGTCTGTTTTTTCCGGAAAAGTATCACTAGCTGTTGCTGCATGTTTTGAACTATCTGTTTTTTCCGGAAAAGTATCACTTGCTTTTGTCTGCTTTCGGAGGTAAGTCTTTTCAGGCATATCCTTAAGCAGGCGGATTACGTCAGCGGCATTCCTGCATTTGGCCCTGACCAGTTCCAGCTGCATGACCGGTACTTCCCTGTAATTCCGCACATCCTCAATAATTTTGGCAGCTTCATCAAGTTCCCTGATGATCAGATCGATTGTCGCATTGAAATCCATGACTATTATTGTTATTAAAACAAATCAATTATCTTACTTTGCAAAAGTAATTATAATTCCGCCTTCATAACGGGTTATATTCATACTTTGGTACAAAAGCACTGATATTAAATCTATGGATATTCTTGAGAATTCGGTAAGGCCGGGTGATAACCGTGGAACGATAGAAGTGATAACCGGTTCCATGTTTTCGGGAAAAACAGAGGAACTTATCCGCAGATTGAGGAGAGCTCAGCTGGCAGGACTGAAAGTTGAAATTTTCAAACCTGCAATGGAAAAGCGCTATTCCGAAACAAGGATAGTGTCGCATGATTACAAGTGGATCAGCTCAACGCCAGTGGATAATGCACTGGCTGTGCTGCTTCTTGCAGGGGACGTGGATGTTGTAGGAATTGATGAAGCCCAGTTTTTTGACAATTCCATCGTTGATGTCTGTAATCAGCTGGCAAATAATGGTGTAAGAATTGTTGTGGCCGGCCTGGATATGAATTTCATGGCTGATCCTTTTGGTCCTATGCCTGCACTTCTTGCCGTGGCTGAGTTTATTACCAAGCTTCATGCCATATGTTTGCGATGTGGCAGCCTGGCACACTATTCCTACAGAAAATCCTCCGAGGACCAGGTTGTGGTGGTTGGCGAAAAGGACAGGTACGAACCACTCTGCAGGATATGTTACAACAGGGCAATGGACAGCAGTGCCTTAAATAATCATATTTAAACACTTAATATATTTGAAATTCTTTTCTTCCGATATTGCTGAAATAACTGCAGGCAGGTTAACAGGGGACCCGGGCCTGACGGTAACAGAAGTGCTTATTGACAGCCGTAATTTCAAGTTCAGTGCAGGAGTGATGTTTATTGCCATCAGGGGTATAAATCATGATGGCCACAGCTTTGTTGAAGATCTCTACAGAAAGGGAATAAGGATATTTGTTGTTGAACGGCTTCCACAGAACATAAATGAATTTGAGGGATCAGCCTTTATAGAAACTTCCGGTTCCGTTGCGGCATTGCAGAAGCTTGCAGCATATGTAAGAAAATCATTCCGGTCGACCCTTATAGCTGTAACCGGCAGTGCTGGAAAAACCATTGTAAAGGAATGGCTGGCAGATATTCTCGGGATGACTGCATCTGTGGTCAGGAGCCCCCGGAGCTATAATTCCCAGGTTGGAGTTCCCCTTTCCGTTCTACGTCTGGAAGAAAAATATAAATACGGAATATTTGAAGCAGGTATTTCATTTCCGGGTGAGATGGGCAGGCTTAAGAAGATCATTGAGCCGGATATCGGTATTTTCACGAATATTGGTGATGCCCACAGTGAAAATTTCAATAGTACTGAGGAGAAGGCCGGGGAAAAGCTGGAACTTTTCAGAAATGTATCAGTTCTGGTGTATTGCAGGGATCACCGTTCCGTTCATGATCTTGTGACAAGCCGGGACGAATATGCCGCGAAGCAGATTGTTGACTGGTCTTCCAGCAGTGATGAAGCGGCAATCAGGGTTGAAAAACTTTCCGGCAGCGGAAGAGAGACGCCGGTCCGGATGAGATACCAGGACAGGGAGCATCTTTTTACCATACCCTTCACCGACCGTGCATCGGTTGACAATGCCATAACTGTAGCCTGTGTCTGTTTTGTCCTGGAGGTGGATGTTGAAGTGATCAGGGAAGGACTTTCCGCTCTTGTTTCGGTTGCTATGAGGATGGAAATGAAGGCCGGGATCAACAATTGCCAGCTCATTGAAGACTATTATAATTCCGATCCGGGTTCACTTGACATGGCGCTTGACTATCTCAGAGTCCAGAATAACAGAAAAACGACTCTTATTCTTTCGGATTTCGTTCAGAGCGGAAGGGATGAAAAAGAGCTGTATGCTGAAATTTCCGCACTGATAAAACGAAGCGGGACGGACAGGTTTATAGGAATAGGGCCGCTACTCTCGGTCAATCGTTCACTGTTCAGCGGTGATTCTGAGTTTTATTATTCCACTGATGAGTTCATACAACGTTTCATGCCCTCCGGATTCAGGGATGAGACGATACTTCTGAAGGGAGCCAGAAAATTTGAGTTTGAAAAGATAGCTGCTCTTCTGGAGCAGCAGGTACATCAGACAGTACTGGAGATAAACCTTGACGCCATTGCCCATAACCTGAATGAGTACAGAAGAAAAATCAGACCCGGTACTGCTATTATGGCAATGGTAAAGGCTTTTGCCTACGGATCGGGTCATACTGAAACGGCATCGTTGCTGGAATATCACAGGGTAAGCTATCTGGGTGTTGCATATGCTGATGAGGGAGTAGAGCTCAGGAATGCAGGAATTACTCTTCCGGTGATGGTAATGAACCCCGATCCCGCGGCATTTGAACAGATGATCAGATACGATCTTGAACCGGAGATATACAGTTTCCGCTCATATGAAAGATTCAGGGAGACAGCTTTAAAGTACGGACTGGTGAATTATCCCGTGCATCTTAAAATTGATACGGGAATGCACAGGCTTGGTTTTATGCCGGATGATGCTGACAGGCTGGCGGGCATGATACGAAGCAGTGAAAGCATGAAAGTCATATCGGTTTTTTCCCATTTTGCTGCCGGCGAAAATCCGGCTTTTGACTATTTCACGCACAGGCAGGCCAGGCTGTTCACCAGGGTGACGGAAAAGTTAAGGGAGGCAACAGGCTATTCCTTTATAAGACATATATGCAATTCATCTGCTATTATCCGCTTTCCCCAATATCATTTTGAGATGGTAAGACCCGGTATTGGACTATACGGTATCGGGGGTCATACTGCCGGACATACTGACGAAGCTGATCTTAAGCCGGCGGGAAGGTATATTACCAGGATATCCCAGGTGAAAGTTATTCCTGCGGGGGAACCGGTGGGTTACGGATGTGCCGATGTCTCGGACAGTGAACGTACTATTGCCATACTGCCTGCCGGATATGCCGACGGCCTGGACAGGAGGCTGGGAAACGGGAATGCTGCACTTTTCATTAAAAACAGGAGAGTTCCCTTTGTCGGCAATATATGCATGGATATGTGCATGGCTGACATAAGCGG
>JAAYKX010000256.1 GCA_012522155.1 Bacteroidales bacterium | reverse complement strand
TTTTTCATAAGCTGGTAAATTTTTGAAATAAAGATATGGATTATTGCTTGTTTTAGTGTTTTTGAAAAAAGGTATTTTATTTTGAAGCAGTCTTGTCATTCCCGAAAAGATGATTATCTGACAGAATCAGACTGCCTGTAAATGAAATCCGGACCTGGCATCATTTTAACCAACTTGAAAATCAGCCTTTTAAAAATAAATTTTAGTTAATGTGGAAAAATGAGGTACAATGCATTGCATAGTAGTATAAATAATATATATCTTTGCAATAAATTATTGTATGTTATCAAAGGTAGTGTAATTAATAAAGAAGATGAAAATAACGGTTAGCATTAATCTGGGAGGGTATGCCTTCAATATTGATGAGGATGCCTATGGTGAACTGAAGAGGTATCTCAGGGAGCTTGAACTGCATTTTGCGGAAGAGGAAAGTTCTTCCGAGATACTTTCAGATATTGAAGCCAGGATATCTGAATTATTCCGTGCAAGGCTGAGTCCTTACAAACAGGTTATCACAATGGAGGATGTCCGTCATGCAATTTCGGTCCTGGGCAGGCCGGAAGACTTTTCGGAGAAGAACGGCGATTCCGGAAAGCAAAAGTTTTCCTCTCCCGGCTATCACAGGATGTACCGTGATCCGGACCGCAGGATAATAGGCGGTGTCTGTGCTGGTATCGGTGCCTACTGGAGCCTGGAGCCCTGGATAGTGCGGATAATATTCATTGCCCTGATCCTTGCCGGCGGTCTGGGGATAATCATCTATCTTATTTTGTATGTGGTAATTCCTGAGGCAAAGACCACTTCACAAAAGATTGAGATGAAGGGGGATCCGGTAAATATCAGAAATATTACGGATGCGGTAAGGGAGGAATTTGACAGGGTAAGAAAAAATATGAATTTATAGGGAGAACCGGAGAATTTTGATTTAAAGGGGTAAAAATTAAAATCTTTTGTTATGGATCTGGAAAACACAAAAGCTCAAATGCGGAAAGGGATTCTTGAATATTGTATTCTGTCGGTCATTTCCCGGGGATCGAGCTACTCAAGTGATATAATCAATGAACTGAAGGAGGCTGAGGTAATAGTTGTTGAAGGTACTCTTTATCCTCTTCTTACGAGGCTCAAGAATTCCGGATTGCTCAGTTACAGGTGGGAGGAAAGTCAGCAGGGGCCGCCAAGAAAGTATTATGAACTTACAGTCAGGGGCAGGAATTATCTGACTGACCTTGACAGGTCGTGGAATGAACTGGTGGAATCAGTCAGCATGCTTCGCAGGAAATAATCATTATTACAAATTTTAACCTGACAAATCATGGATAAAACAATTAATATCAACCTGGGAGGCATCCTTTTTCATATTGACGGGGAAGCTTATACAATACTCAGGGATTATCTGCTTGCCCTGAGTAATAAGTTAAGGAATACCCCCGGATGGGATGAAACGATTGAAGATATTGAACTCAGGATCGCGGAAATCTTTCTTTCAAAAAAATCAGCAACAGATATCATAAGCAGGTCGGATGTTGAGGATATAATTCTCATTATAGGGAAACCCGAAGATTTCAGTGAAGGTGAATATGCCGGCGATGAAGGGAAGGGAGGAGGCGAATATGGCAGAAGGATGATGAGACAGAAACATGACCGTATCATTGGAGGTGTTTGCAGCGGCATGGGAAGCTATCTTAATGCTGATCCCGTATGGCTCAGGCTTATCTTTGTATTTTTCTTTTTAATATATGGTGCCGGACTGGTTATTTACCTGGCCCTGTGGATCGCACTGCCTGTCGGTGATTCAGTTCCTGTGCGGGAAGACCTGCATGGCAACTCACGCGGACCCGGCGGCAGGTCACGCGGATCCGGGGTATATCCCGGCTCAGGTATGACAAGTCAAGGTAAAAGCGGCCGGATAGGAAATGCTTTCAATGAAATGTTCAGGGCCCTTGGAAATTTATTCTGGTTACTGGTCAGGGGAATAATTATTCTGATCGGTCTTTCTTTTGTTGTAACGGGATTTCTTGTTACGGCAGCCTTTATAATGGTTTTTGTGTTCAAATTTCCGGGAATATATGCGCCTGGCAGCACGGGTTTAAACATTTGTTATCTCCCTGATTTTTTGAACTATGTGACAAGTCCGCAACTGGTGCCGTGGATTATGATCCTTGCCGGTATCACGGTTGTCCTTCCGCTCCTGGTGCTGATATACCTGGGTGTAAAGATGATATTCTGGTTCAGGGCAAGGGATGGCATATTTTTACTTACGGGGTTTATGGTATGGGTTACCGGAATTACCATTCTGTCATTTCTTCTGTTCAATGAAGGTATAAGTCTTGTTGAGTCTGCGCGCTCAGGATACAGGGAATACCTTGAAGCTTCTTCTGATACACTTTATATAAAGACAGTTTCAGGAGTTTCCGTGCCGGACATTGACAGTGAAATAAGCATCCCGGGCAAGGATTATCACCTGTTTATTGATAAGGGAAACAAAAAACTCTATGTCGGGGCATTTCTGCACATTTCCCCGTCCCCCTCCGGTTCGGCATGGGTAGATATAATAAAACGCTCATCCGGAAGATCAAAAACTGATGCCGCAAAAAAGGCGGACAGGCTCCGGTATAATTACAGGATCTCAGGGGATACCCTGTTCCTTGATGAATATTTTACTTATCCGGAAGCAGCCAGGTGGTCATTTGATGTTGTTGATATCCAGGTAAACATACCGCAGGGAACAAAAATAAGTGTAGATAATACCATAAAAAAAATGCTCCGTGGAAAACTCAGCCGGGACTTTGTTAATGATTATTCAGAAAGCTTTCTGGTCATGACCAGAAAGGGACTTGAACATCTTGATTCAGAACAGGACTCAATGCCTTAGTTCTCTGTGTTTTTATCACTTATATTTTCATTGTATCCGGCCCTTTCACACAGGTGCCGGATTTTTTATCCTGGTTAATGATTTGTTAAACACCTGAGTCAGCCACCTGTGGATGACTTATTTACTTATTTTCGGCCCTGTTTCAATTATAATTTAAACCTCTGATGAAAAAAACGATTCTTTTTTTTGCCCTGAGCCTGATCATACTGCAGTCATATTCCCGGGGAGCTGTCCTTCCGGCTGACACACTCAGAAAGAATGCAATAAATGTTTATATGGAGTCATCTGACTTTATAAGGAAGGAGATTCCCTATGTCAATTATGTAAGGGAAATCAAGGATGCGGATGTATATATCATTTCAACACGGCAGAATACAGGGTCCCATGGTACTGAATACACTTATTTCCTGGTTGGCCAGAAAAGCTTTGCAGGAATGGCCGATACACTGATCTTCACTTCGACGCCTGATGAAACTGCGGAAATAACCAGGCACAAACAGGTAAACAATTTAAAGATGGGACTGATGAGATATGTTGCAAGGACACCCCTTGCCGGATATATAAATATCACATTCACTGAGCCATTACAGGAGACTATCTCCACGGACAAATGGAACAGCTGGGTGTTCAGATCGTCCATCAGCGGATTTCTTAATGGAGAGAAAACTTTCAGATCCACAAACCTTTCAGGAAGTCTTACAGCAAGCCGCATAACGGAAGACTGGAAGATAAACCTCCTGTCGGAGCTGAATCAGAATGACACAAAGTATCTTATTAATGACTCGGTCACCATCAGGGGAACAAATTCATCAAAAAAACTGGATGCCCTGGTGGTAAAAAGTATCAGCGACCACTGGTCGGCAGGAGCCAGGACCGAATTACGGTCTTCTTCATTCAACAATGAGAAAATCAGAATTTCCTTCATGCCGGGCATTGAATATGATATTTATCCCTATTCCGAATCAACCAGGCGTCAGCTGAGGATCCTCTATACCGCGGGATATACCTTTGTCAATTATATGGATACCACTATATATAACCGGATCAGTGAAAACCTGTGGAGTCATGCTCTGTCTGCTTCCTATGAAGTAGTTCAGAAATGGGGTAATATCAACCTTGTGGCGGAATACAGGAATTATTTTCATGACTGGTCAAAAAATAACCTATCGCTCACTGCATTTCTTGATCTCAGAATTGCAAGGGGATTAACGGTCTCCTTCATGGGCAGCGGATCAATGGTACATGATCAGCTTGGACTGATACGTGAGAACCTGCCGCTGGACCAGATACTGCTTCAGAAAAAGAAGCTTGCCACACAGTTTGAATATTTCACAAGCTTTGGGTTTACCTATACCTTTGGTTCAATATACAATAATGTTGTAAATCCGAGATTCGGCAATTCCGGGGGAGAAATGATGATGCCTTTCATGATGCCCTGACAATCAGGGCAGCCCTTTCGTCATTATGTTTCACCTGCCACCCGCAGGTCGTATGACCCGCTTTGCTGACTGTCATATTGTTCCGTCACAGCCCGTGGCCGGGCTGAAAGGCTGACAGGAAAAATTGTTTTTTCCGAAGCATAAAAAAAATTATATTGGCAGACAATTTTAAATCAAGTTTAACTAAATGGAAACTGATTCTATGTCATTATCATTGAAAGGTACGAAAACAGAGCAGAATTTGCTGAAAGCGTTTGCAGGCGAATCGCAGGCCACCAACCGTTATGAATTCTACGCCCTTGTTGCAAGGAAGGAAGGCTTTGAGCAGATTGCAAATATTTTTTATGAAACAGCTTTGCAGGAAAAGGAACATGCCAAAAGGTTTTTTAACTTTCTTGAAGGAGGCATGGTTGAAATAAGCGCTTCCTATCCGGCAGGCATAACAGGTACCACCAGTGAAAATCTGAAGGCTGCCGCAGAAGGGGAACATGAGGAATGGAACGATCTTTATCCCCATTTTGCCGAAGTGGCAAAAGAGGAGGGCTTTCCGGAAATAGCAGCTGCTTTCAGAATGATTGCAAAAGTTGAAGCAGAGCATGAACGCAGATATTTAAAACTGTTGCAGAATATTTCTGAAGACAAGGTGTTTATGAGAGATGGTAAGGTCTGGTGGAAATGTATCAATTGCGGATTTGTCTATGAATCTGAGAAGGCATATGAAAAATGCCCGGCATGCCTTTATCCGAAATCATATATGCGGTTGAAGGAGCAGAATTACTGATCTGCCGGATACCTGTTTACGGTACCGGAACTGTTGATTCCGGTTTTCTGTTTTCCGGGTCCCCTGTTTACGGCACCGGAACAGCTGATTTCCGCTTTCCTGTTTTCCGGGCCCCCTGTTTACGGTACCGGAACTGCTGAATTCTGCTTTCCTGTGATTTTACCCTCTTGTATCTATTGGAGAATAACCCCTGGTTTCGCAGACATTTTTAAATGCAGGTCTGATAATACGTTTTGCCTGAAATGTGAGTTCCTCGATCCTGTGAGCACACCATCCGGCTATTCTTGCCATGGCAAAAAGCGGAGTATACAATTCCTTGGGTATCCCGATACAGGAATAAACAAATCCTGAATAGAAATCGACATTGATACAGACCACTTTGACAAACCTGTCACCCTTGAACTGTCTCAACACTTCAGGAGTCAGTCTCTCAACGAGGGCATACAGTTCAAATTCATCGGTCCTTCCCGATTCCCTGGCAAGTTCTGCAGCTTTTTCCTTGAGGAGGATTGCCCTGGGATCGGATATGGTATATACTGCATGACCGATGCCATAGATAATACCTGTATGATCATTTGCCTCCTTGCGTAATATCTTTATAAGGTAGTCTGCCACTTCGCCTTCATCTTTCCAGTCCCTGACGTTTCTTTTTATATCCTCCATCATAGTCAGTACCCTGAGATTGGCTCCGCCGTGCAAGGGACCCTTCAGGGAACCAATAGCTGAAGTAACGGCTGAATAGATATCCGTTTCGGTTGAACTGGTAACCCTCATTGTAAAGGTTGAGTTGTTCCCTCCTCCGTGTTCGGCATGAAGGACCAGGGACAGGTCAACCAGGTCGGTCTGAAGCCGGGTATAGGAACCATCTCCTTTTATCAGGTGAAGAAAGTTTTCGGCAGTTGAGAGGTTCGCCCTGGGGTGTCTGATGGATAATGTCTTTCCATGGTACAGGTGGCGCAGGGCCTGGTAGGAATATGCAATTATTGAAGGGAATTTTGCGATCAGGTTAAGTGACTGATCGATCATATTATTGAGAGATATATCATCCGCTTTTTCATCAAGGGTATACAGTCCCAGCACTGATCTTGCAAGCATGTTGAGTACATCCTTTCCTTTCATTGAAAGTATCATATCCTTGATGAAATGGTCAGGAAGGCCCCTCCTTACTGCAAGCATGGAGGAGAATTCTTCCAGCTCGGCCTTGCCGGGCAGACTGCCTGTAAGCAGCAGATATACTGTTTCTTCAAATCCGTGCCTGTTATCATTCTGGAAGCCGTGTGCTATCGATTCAATATCTATTCCCCGGTACAGCAGTATTCCGGGTATGGCCTTCACTTTTCCGTTTTCCTTTTCATAACCGACCACGTCACCAATATTTGTCAGACCCACAAGTACTCCGGTACGGTCGCTGTTTCTTAATCCTCTCTTAACATCATATTTATCAAAAAGATCATTATCGATCCTGCATGACTCCTCTACGGATTTTTCCAGCTTTGAAAGGAGATGATTGTTTTTCATATTATAGAATTTATTTTTAATCAGAATAAATATTTTTTACAATAGCATCAGCAAATTCCGATGTTCCAAGCAATATGGCATTGTCCATCAGCCTGTGAAAATCGTAGGTGACTTTCTTTTCAAGTATCGTTTTCTGAAGATTACTGTAAATGCATTC
>JAAYKX010000255.1 GCA_012522155.1 Bacteroidales bacterium | reverse complement strand
GGGCAGGACACAGGAAGATGTTGCTGCAGCTCTGAGTCTTAAACGTTCCACGCTGAGCGGATACGAAAATGGTATTGCCCAGCCGGGGATTGAAATCCTGGTATCACTTTCGAAATATTACAACATATCGATAGATACCCTGCTGAAAACAGATATTACGAAATTGTCGGAAAGCCAGCTCGGAGAGCTGGAAAGAGGCTATGACGCATATATCAGGGGAAGCAACCTGAGGGTCCTGGCAACATCAGTCGGAACCGACAATGTTGAAAATATCGAACTGGTTGCAGAAAAGGCAAAAGCCGGTTATACCACCGGCTATGCTGATCCTGAATTCATTGGAGAACTGCCGCGTTTCAGGCTTCCTTTCCTGTCGGACAGAAGAAAATACCGCACTTTCCAGCTTAAAGGTGATTCAATGTTTCCTATACCTGAGGGCTCGTGGGTAACAGGAGAGTTTGTCCAGGACTGGCGTGAAATAATCAGCGGCAAAGCCTATATTCTTTTCACCATAGATGACGGAATAGTTTTTAAGATAGTTGAGAACAACCTTGCTGCAGAGGGCAGACTGGTATTGTATTCACTGAACCCTGTTTATGAACCCTATGAGGTTCACATAAATGAAGTCAGGGAAATATGGAAGTTTGTCAATTATATAAGCAGTGAAATTCCGGATCCGGTGCTTCCGGAAAAACAACTGTTCCAGACAATGGCAGCCATGAAAAATGATCTCCGGAGGCTGAAGGCAAGATTCGCATCAGATATATCTGATGCAGAAGAATATTGACAGGATTTACCTGTTACTCCCTGGTAAGGGCTATTATGAGCTGAATGATTTTTTCATTCTCCGATTCGGGTATCCTGCCCGTGTAAATTGCCCTGCAAATCCTGTTTTTGTCAATAAGCACGACACTGTAGCTGTCTTTTGGCAGACCCCATAATTTCTGCAGTGTAGCATCGTAATCAAACAAAATGGTTGTATTGTATTTTTTGGCCTTGTTGCCGGCAATCATTCTGATAAGTCCTTTTGGTTTCCATGTTGATTTTGTATCCACAATGCCAAAACCCTGAAAATTCTCCCTGTCAATACGCTTGTCAATATCAACTGCTTTGTTTATCGCATCATTAAAGGAATCGTTCAGATCGGATTCGTCCGGGTCAACATAATTGATCTGCAGCACTTTCCCGGGCCATTCATTCATCGTAAAATTTTTACCGCCGGCATCAGGAAATGTCCACTCCGGAACTTTCACGCCAACTTCAAGCTTCCCGGACTGGGCTGCCAGAAAGCCTGAGAATATGCATGCCAAAAAAATAACAAGAGTCGGTTTTTTCATCTGGGATAAGAATTATTAAGTTAATGAACACAATATAGGATTCCGCCGGATAACTGCTGCAATCAGTACTCGTTTAAAAAATCGTTAAAAGGCTTTATTGCCTTAAATGCCTGCATTGTGATATTGAAAAAATCACCGCTGGTCACTTCCCTGTCCGTGACAGTTCTGGAAGCCAGAAAGCTTTTATGCTTAAGAAGTTCAATATAGGGATTGTCTTTCAGATAACCTCTTGGGGCGGATTTTAGTTTCTCTCCGCCAATTGTACCAAACACTCCTGCGAATTCCCTGTTGTTAATTATTTCAACCAGCCCTTCGCCCTCCCCGGCAATCTTTTCCCTGAGTGCAGATAACCATGGAGAGGGGGGCATATATGCGCCTCCCCCTATAATGCTTTTATCTCCGGGTTCAATATGAACATAGTAACCTGCATATCTTCCGGCATTATTTCTGCCTCCGCGTACTATAACAGCTCCCATGTGAGATTTGTATGGTGTCTTGTCCGGGGAAAACCTTATGTCACGGTAAATTCTGTAAACACAGTTTTTTGCTTCCAGGCCTTCAAGGATTGGATCGAACGTTATGATATCTTCAAGCAGTACCTTGATGAAGGATTTAAAATCTGATAAGGCCTCTTCGTAGCTCATTCTGTTTTGCTGAAACCAATCCCTGTAATTATTGGATTTCAGATCAGAAAGAAATTTGAGAGTGGACTTGTTAATGCTTTTCATGAAGAAAAAGTAACTATTGCTTAAGATTTATTATTTAGTGAATAAAAGTAAACAAAATTGCCGGAACAGCCTTCCGCAGCATTTATTTAATTATCTGCTCCTGCGTTTTACAACCTGCTTTCAGGGCAGGGGACAGGGAACTCAGATAATTTTCTGTAAAATGTTATCCTTACAGGCAACTACCCGGCAAAATATACGTATAACCCAAGGTAATTTTTCCTTTATGCTGCAAAACAATAATTTTTTTTCTGTAAAATCCTGTTTAATAAATCTTTATTACAGGTATTTCCAAAAATCAGACTTCTTAAATATTAGATTATTTAAACATTCCTATCTTTAGCAGCCAGAAAAAACACATTATTTAACCAAATGATAAAAACATGAGTGAAAAATTTTCGATCAGTCCGGGAGGTGAAAAATTTCCAATACCAGAACCAGGGGAATATAAAGCTGAGTTTGAACGCCTCCAGAAGAAAGTTGCAAAGGAAAGGGAAAAGGGCCGTGAGATTGTTGTTGTGATGGGAGTGGGATTTGTGGGAGCCGTGATGGCTGCTATTGTTGCTGACAGTGTTGATAAAAAGACCGGTCAGCCAACAAAATTCGTTATAGGCATGCAACGCCCGAGTATACGCAGTTACTGGAAAATACCCTTGCTGAACCGCGGAATTTCTCCGGTTAAGGCGGAAGATCCTGAAGTTGATCCCATGATAACCAGGTGTGTTAAAGAAAAGGAAACGCTTATTGCTACATACACATATGATGCATTGAAACTTGCCGATGTGGTTGTGGTGGATGTTCAGTGTGATTATATCAAAAATGAACTGAACAATGTCAGGAACGGCGAGACAGACATGGCCGCACTTGAAGCATCGCTCCATGAAATTGCAAAGAGAATTCCGGCAGAAGCTCTTGTTCTTATCGAGACAACAGTTGCACCAGGCACAACTGAACAGGTAGCTTATCCCATCATGAAGAAAATTTTCAGAAAGCGCGGTATTGAAACAGATCCTCTGCTTGCACACAGCTATGAAAGGGTGATGCCGGGCCGTAATTATGTAGCCAGCATACGTGATTTCTGGAGAGTATGCAGCGGAATCAATGACACAGCCAGGCAAAGGGTTGAGAAATTCCTGAAGGAAGTCCTGAATACCGAAGAATATCCTCTCACTGTGATGGACAGGCCAATCGAATCAGAGACAGCAAAAATAATTGAAAACAGTTACCGGGCTACTATCCTGGCATTTCTTGATGAGTGGAGCCTCTTTTCCGAGCGGAACGGAGTAGATCTCATCAAAGTCATACAGGCAATCAAGGTGCGCCCGACACATAGCAATATGATTTTTCCCGGACCCGGCATTGGAGGGTATTGTCTGCCAAAAGATGGTGGGCTGGGAGTCTGGTCATATAAGCATATACTTGGTTTTGAAGATGATATTTTCAAAATAACACCAATGTCTATTGATATCAACGATACCCGGGGACTTCATGTGGGACAGCTTACCAGGGATGCCCTGAGAAATATGGGTCAGCCGATTGCCAGTGCCGAAGTATTGGTTCTAGGAGCTGCGTACCGTGAAGATGTAGGTGATACAAGATATAGCGGGTCAGAGATTGTGATCCGGAAACTGACTGAAATGGGTGCCGAAATAAAGGTTCATGATCCCTATGTTGAGCATTGGTGGGAATTTGAAAAGCAGGATTCTTATCCTGGAACCGGTCAAAGCAAAGCCCGTTTTTTCCGTAACCAGGAGAAATTAAAGGAAATACGAGTAGAGGATAATCTGAATAAAGCCCTTAAAGATGCTGATGCCGTGATACTTGCAGTTCCGCATAAGGCTTATCTCGATCTTGATCCCGATACGGTTGTCAAAACAATCGGTAAACCGGCTGCCATTATAGATTGTTTCGGAATTTTATCCGACGATAAGATCCGGAGATATTTCCAGCTCGGTTGTGAAGTAAAGGGACTTGGACGCGGACATATTCAAAGAATAAAGGACGAAATCCGTCGGGCATAGCTAAAGCTGCTGCATTTTCTCAAGCTTTTTTTATTCAGTTTGCAAGAAATGAGCCATCCGGCTCATTTCTTTTTTTGACTGCTTACCGGTAAGATGGAAGGACGTTACTCTGACGGTTTTCAGGTCAAAATCAGTTGTGTTATTTTTCCTATAATTAATATTATGTCAAATAGAATATATTATTTAAAATATTCTCCCCTGTCCACGGTTTTAATATGATATATGATGCAGATTAATGATTCAGGTAATAGCCTATCTCAGATTGTTCAGTATCATCCAGCATTGGCAGACTTGGCAAATCAAAAAGATCCAGTTCGGAAATATTGCGGATTACAGCATTTCGTGAGGTTCTGATAAATTTGTATCCGGTTTGCATTGCAGATGCAATAATTTCACGGTTACCTGCACCGTCCCCGTATGGCAAAGCAAGAACAGAAACCTCCCCGGGAGTATTTTCTTCAATGATTTCCTTTGACCTGGAAAGTTCCCAGTCCAGAAACTGATAATATTCCCCGGTGGTCTCAAAATTATCTTTTCCCGCCTCAAGAAAAGGATGCGAATAAGTGTGCGATCCGAAGACAAAGGGTTTAATGCCTCCCGGATAAGTTATATTACTTATATATCTTATTTCCTGCCAATTAAGAAAGGAATGCTGTTCCATTTTTTCAACCCAAAGGAAAAAAGTGGCTTTCATGTTATATTTTCTGAGAAGCGGAACGGCAATGTCGTACCACGACCGGTCACCGTCATCAAAAGTAATTATAACTGAATGTGTTATAGGCATTTTACCGGAGCTTTTAATATTTTCAAGATCATCGAAGCTTATGACTCCTATATTGTTTTTCAACAAATACCTGAGGTCATTTTCAAACTCGGTTTTGCTCCTTTCATAAAGATTTTCAGCTTCTTCCTGTGCTATTTTGTGATACATCAATACCAAAATCCGCGGATTATCCGGCAGCAGGACTTCCTCCTTTCTTGAACATCCTGAAAATATCAGGATAGCAATTAACAGTGTCAGATTTATTTTTCTCATGCTCTGGTTTATTGGTACTTGTTAAAAACAGAAAAGCTTTCCTCTTCCGGAAAGCTTTTCATTTATTTTTTTACCTGTCCATTTCTGACACAGGTTTGATTTTAAATACTTAATTACTGTTCAAGTTCACTGAGCCTGGCCCTTGTTTGCTCATACTTCTCATTCAGTGAGGCATCTTTCTGTCTCAGTCTGTAATACAGTTCCTGGAGACTTCTGAGAGCATAAACATCATCCGGCTTGAGCTCAAGTGCTCTTTCCATGTATGGCATTGCCTTGGCATACTCTGAATTCGCATCTTCAACAGCCTGCGTGTATTCATTTACATCCATAATATCATTGGCTTTAAGGAACATGTCTGCAGCCTTGTTAATATATGCCGCACCCAGACCGTACTGGGTATCATACAAATCATCCTTAAGCTCTATTGACTTGGTAAGTTCTGCTATTGCTTCATCAAAAATATTCTGGTTCAAATACATGATACCTGCTGCAAAATACAGGCTGTAATTATCCGGATCTGCTTCCTTTGCCATGGTAATGTATTTCTGTGCCTGTTCTGGCCTGTCGGCTTTAAGGTAAAAATCAATCAGCTGAAGTATGACCTGATTGTCACCTGGAAATTTGTTCGGCAGATCCAGAAGGTAATTTTCTGCCCTGGTTGTATCGCCAAGCCCCATGTAGCTTTCATAAACCTGAAGATAGGGAGTAATGCCCATATATACCATATCGGCACATTTCTGAAAATACTTGATTGCATCTTCGTACTTTTCTGAGTTTATTGCTGCAAGTCCGGCATTGTAATACATTCCGGTATCCACGGCTCCTGCATATTTGTCGCTTTCTGTTATTTCTATCTGGGTTGCAAATGATTTCAATGCACCTGCAAAATCACTGGCCTCAAATCTGTCACTTCCCTGTGAATAAAGATCAAGTGCAAGGGAATTATAGACCATATTTGTAATGATTCTCTTTTTAATATTTCCTTTCGGATCAAGAGAAATTGCCTTCTCATAGGCAGCGTAGGCCTCTTCAAGCGGATCGGTACAATATGCACTGAACTTAGGATCATCTGTCTGATATACTGCCTGGCAGAATCTGCCCTTTGCAAAATATGTATTGAACCAGTCTTTGGATTTCTCATGTACATACGCCTGCTCCAGGGCTTCTTTTGCTTTATCCAGGGCACCCTGTTCAATGAAGCTCAGAGCTGAAGTCACCTTTCCTCTTTGTGCCATGACTCCTGATGAGATGCATATTACGAGCAATAGTAAATAGAACTTTTTCATGATTATAGCTTTAATTTTAAATAGATTTTGTTCTCAAATAATTTGTCAAATTTATAATATTACTTCTTAATCATCAAATTCTTTGCCATTTTCTTCACTCACCTCGACACATGCCACTGATGCGATTGTGTCATTTTCCTTCAGATTGATCAGTCTGACTCCCTGCGTGGCTCTTCCCATTACCCTTAATGCTGATACCGGACTTCTGAGTATGTTTCCAAACTGGGTGATTATCATCAGGTCATAATTGTCATTCACGCTTTTTAAGGCTATCAGTGAACCTGTTTTTTCTGTGATGTTTATTGTCTTAACCCCCTTCCCTCCCCTGTTGGTAATACGATAGGCATCAATATCAGATCTCTTGCCAAATCCCTTTTCCGATACAACAAGGATATCCTTTTCCTTGTCCTCAACGGTAATCATGCCCACAACATAGTCTGTTTCATCATTTTCAAGTCTTATCCCTCTGACGCCGGATGCAATACGGCCCATGGGGCGTACATAATTTTCCGGAAAACGTATGGCACGGCCTGATCTTACTGCAAGCATTATATGATGATCTCCGTTTGTCATTCTGGCCTCGAGAAGCTCATCCCCCTCCCTTACGGTAATAGCATTAACCCCGTTAACCCTTGGCCTTGAATAGGCTTCGAGAGATGTTTTTTTAATGATCCCCCTGGTTGTGCACAATACAATATAGTTATTGTTAATGTAATCCGGTTCCTGGAGGTTTCTGACATTTATGAATGCCCTCACATTGTCCCCGGGTTCAATATTGATCAGGTTCTGCATAGCCCTTCCCCTGGAAATCCGGGATCCTTCAGGGATATTGTATACTTT
>JAAYKX010000254.1 GCA_012522155.1 Bacteroidales bacterium | reverse complement strand
ATTTCAATCTCAACCAGGCCGGCCTGGTTGCAAACATTATCAGAAAGGACGCGGAACCGGGCCTTGTCACCCTTAATTTCGGATATGCCTACACCATGAGGAGCAATCTGAACCAGAACGGACTTATCAGGGGGATAAGCAACAGGGGGTCCATGGCCGACTACTGGGCTGATATCAGTACCGGCCTGTTCAAGGAAGAGCTTTACGACTATGTTGCCGATGCTGATCTTGCCTTTTGGGCAGGTCTGATCGACACTCTTCCCGGATATTCAAGACAATATGGTTCAATTTTTGAATATTACGGCGACAGTGACGTGGCGGATTACGGACAGACAGTAAGACGACTGATCTCAAACGAGGGAAGCACCTCGGATCATTCATTTTCCATCGGAGGCAACTATTCAAATAAATTCTATTTCGGGCTGACTTTGGGGATTTCAAATATCCGGTACACCAGCCATTATGAACATCTTGAAACTACCGGGGAGATAACTCCGTATGGCCTGGACAATTTCAACTATGCACTTCACTATGAAAATACGGGCCGGGGCTTTTCGGCAAAACTGGGATTGATATTCAAGCCTGTCGAAGCGGTACGCCTGGGACTGGCTGTTCATTCCCCGACAATGTACAGGATAAATGAATATGTACATGACAATATAACGTCGGCATATACAGACGGAGATAAATTTGATTTTAAAAATGAACCCTCCAGGTACAGCTATGGTCTGACAACACCGGTCAGACTCCTTGCAGGCCTTGCAGTCCAGATAGGCAAGATAGGTCTTGTCAGTGCCGATTATGAGCTTGTTGATTATTCTTCAGCCCTGTTTTCAGAAACCGGGGACGGATACGATTACAGCCTGAAGAACGAAGCTATAAGAAATAATCTCCGCCGGACAAGCAATATCCGCCTGGGTGCTGAAATGAGATATAACCATCTTTATTTCAGGGGCGGATACGGATATTACGGCAAGGCATTTTAGCAGGACGATATTAACAGGGGACTAGATCACCAGGCATTCTCTCTCGGAACGGGTTTCCGGGAGCAGAATATATTTGTGGATATAAGTTTTTCACGCCTGGTCAACTCACAGAAATATATTCTTTTCCAGAGTTCGGCCGGTGACGCCATATCACATATGAACGTCGGCAGAAATATGTTTACTCTTACTTTAGGATACAGGTTTGGTTACTGATTATTTGTTTGACTTCCTTGTTGATGGGAGGCCTCCGCTTACGGAGGCCTTCTTTACAGATAAGAGGGAGTCTCCGGACCCATGTTGAAAAGAAGGTCAATGATGCTCAGGCCCGGAACAAATCCGTGTTTATCCCTGAAAACCTGAAAATACTCCTTCTGCCGGAAGGAGCTTTCTTTTTTCGGATCTATTGAATATCTGAAATCGCCTTCAGCATTACTGACCGGCATAAATGTATCAGTATATTCAACTTCTGTATCTGTTTTCAGTATTTCCAGCAGTGCTGCCAGCAGTTCCATATTCAGGTCCAGCAGGTATTTATGCCTGCGAAGTATGATTTCTTCAATGATTCCGAAATAATAAATAAAAAAGGCGGATGAGCCGTAGGCTGATGTGAGTGCTCCGGTGTGAACCTTTTGCCATCTCCGTGTATAATCTATCCTGATATCCCTGACCGCTGTTTTGTGGAAGCTGCCCAGGAAGACCGGTACAACAAGATGTCCGGGTCCCTGGGAGGTAAGTATGTAGCAACGGTTACGGTATGACTGTTTCCGGTAATTTTCTTCTGCTTCAATGAATATTTTTTTTGCCCTGGTTATTTTTGAAAAATATTCAACCGGAGGCAGATATGCACTGGTAACAATAACATTTGCAGGCATGGTCAGGATCAGTTATTTCATCCTGTTTATCATGCTTGCCGAAAAACCGGCACCAAAGCCGTTGTCAATATTTACAACCGTTACCCCGGCAGAACAGCTTGTAAGCATGGCAAGTAATGCAGAGATACCTCCGAAACTGGCTCCGTAGCCGACACTTGTGGGAACAGCTATTACGGGCTTGTCTACAAGTCCTCCCACGACACTTGCAAGAGCACCTTCCATTCCTGCAATGACTATTATTACCTTACAGCTTCTTATCTCCGGCAGCTTGTCAACCAGCCTGTGAATACCTGCAACCCCTGCATCATAGATCCTGATAACCCTGTTGCCAAGGAGTTCCGCGGTGACGGCAGCTTCCTCGGCCACGGGGATATCGGATGTTCCCGCAGTAATTACCGCAATACAGGTTTCGGGCATCTCCGGCTTTTTCTTCTGAATGGATATTATTCCTGCTTCCTCGTAATAATGAGCATCGGGACAGATTTCCCTGACAGCTTCATATTTGTCCGGATCAGCCCTGGTGCCGATTATATTGTTTTCTTTTTCTGACATTGCTCTGAAAATCTCCTTTACCTGTCCGGAGCTTTTACCGGCACAATACACTATCTCCGGATATCCGGTCCTGATCTCCCTGTGGTGATCAATCCTGGCAAATCCCAGGTCGGTATAGGGGAATGATTTGAGCACTTCAAGAGCTTCCGGAATGCTTTTTAAGCCATCCCTCACATCAGTGAGAAGCTTCTCTATTTCTTTTCCTGTCATTTTTCGGGATTATATGGGTGATCCATGCTGCCTGTTCTGTATCCTTCAAGATCTAAAGATACATATCTGAAACCGATTTCCTTCAAATAGGATGTTATGGATTTTCTGTCCGGCTCCCTGACAAGCTTTTCCAGGTAACCGGGAATACATTCTATTCTTGCAACATCACCATGTATCCTTACTCTTGTACCGGGGAATCCTTTTTCAAAAAGAAAATCCTCGGCTTTTTCAACCATTGTGAGAATATCTTCACTTATCCCGGTATCATAGGGTATCCTGGTAAGCAGGCACGACATTGCCGGTTTCTCCCACACGGCAAGGCCCGCCTGCCGTGCATACTCCCGTATTTCCGGTCGTGACAATCCCGCTTCGGCAAGCGGACTCCTGACCTGCATCTCCTTAAGAGCTTTCAGACCGGGTCTGTATAAATTAAAGTCATCCGCATTAGTGCCGTCCAGGATATGTTTATAATTGTTCTCACGGGCAAAATCAACTATTTTGTCAAAAAGGATTCTTTTGCACAGATAGCACCTTTCGGACGGATTATGCCTGAGTTCACGGGGAAAAGGTATCTCTATGATCCGGTGACTGATGCCATATTCGGAAGTGAAATTCACAGCTTCCCTTATTTCCCGTTCCGGGACATATTTTGTTTTGATTGTTACTGCTTCAAAATCAAGATTTCCGGGTATGCTTGCCCTGTGAATCAGGAATGAACTGTCCAGTCCACCCGAAAATCCGATCACAAAGGAACTGAGATTCCCGAGCAGGGAATCCAGCTTCTGGAGTTTGACGTCTGTCATCTTTCTTCTGTAATAATTCTGGTTCTTCAGGGGATTCTATTCCCTGAAAATTGTAGCGATAATCTTATTGCAGACTTCCCTGACAGGTATTCCTTTTTCATCTGCAATCCTTTTGCAGTCTGAATATTCCGGTTTGACAGAAACTTCCCTGTCCTGGTGGAAGGAACGTTTCACCGTGACTTTACCGAAAACAGTATTGATTTGTTCAAATTTTCTTACCAGGGCGTCCTTTTTTAATTCTATTGTCCGGATACCGACTGAAGTGGATTCTGTGAATATTATTTCCTTCAGTATATCATCGCTTCCCTTTTCACAGATAACGTTCAGAATGGTTCCGGGTCTCCCTTTTTTCATTATCGTGCCGGAAAGATATACATCTGAGGCCCCTGCCTCAAACAGCTTTTCTGATATATGGTCATAGAATTCCGGATTCATGTCATCAATATTGCACTGAAGGAGCAGTGCATCGTGTCCGCTTGTCTTTCCTTCACTTTCCGCAAGAAAAACCCTGAGCATGTTTGGTATGCCGGGATCTTCCTTCTGGCCTATCCCATATCCGGTTTTAATAATACTGAAGCCGGGCAGATCTGAAAAATGTGTTCCCAGAGCAGCAAGGATAGCAGCACCTGTCGGTGT
>JAAYKX010000253.1 GCA_012522155.1 Bacteroidales bacterium | reverse complement strand
TCTCATTTTAAAACAACAATAAGGTTTGGTTTAAATATAAAACTTCTCTTAAGCATATCAGCTCTTTATTAAGCATTTTACCTCTTTCATGTCTGCCGGAAATAATGTATTGCAGAAATAAAGGATCCCGATAACTGCGAAACCGGCAGCTAACATGCAGGGGTTTAATGATTTACCTGGTTGAAAACCTGTAAATTGTCTGTGATTTAAATGTTTCACCCGGATTAAGTGCCGTTGTCGGAAAATCAGGATGGTTGGGACTGTCAGGAAAATGACCCGACGCCAGGCAGAATCCTGACCTGTGGGTAAAAACTGTTCCTCCATGACCAATATCCGTTCCGTCAAGGAAATTACCCGTATAAAGCTGCATTCCGGGCTGATCGGTAATCACTTCCAGAACCCTTCCCGTTACCGGTTCATAAACCTCAACATCAGCCGGCTCCGTCTTATCAAGTACAAAATTATGGTCATATCCGCGGCCCAGTATGAGCTGATCATAATTCTCTCCAATTCTTTCACCAATCGTGTGGGGACTGGTAAAATCAAAAGGAGTACCCGCAACAGGACGTAATTCACCGGTTGGAATCATTACGGAATCGACCGGGGTAAATGCTGATGCCTTCAGTGTAAGGACATGATCAAGTATATCCCCCTTTCCCGGTCCCAGTAAATTGAAATAAGCATGATTGGTTACATTGACAACAGTTTTTTTGTCTGTACTGCATTTATAATCCATCACTATCTCATTATCATCTGTCCAGGTATATACAACTTCGGCATTGACCGTGCCGGGGAATCCCATTTCCATATCGGGACTGACATATGTAAGTCTGACAGCAGGAAAATCACTGCCGCTTACCACTTCTGCATCCCACACAACACTATGCCAGCCTTGTGGTCCGCCATGCAGGCAGTTGGGTCCATTATTTACAGGAAGTTCATATTCCACATCGTCAAGAGTGAATCTGGCATTTGCAATCCTGTTGGCATACCTGCCTACAAGGGAACCGAATGACATATCACCATTGACTGTACCATCAAAAGTATCGTAACCAAATGTGATATTCTCCTTCTTTCCGTTTCTGTCCGGAACCTCAATCCAGTTGATCTTTCCTCCGAAATTTGTGATTTTGACAATATTCCCGGGCCTGTTTGTAAGTGTAAACATGTAAACCTCTTTTCCCTGGTAAGTACCGTAAATCTCTTTCCTGACCATTTCACTCTTTTTTGATTGATTGCAGGATGGCAGAAATGCAGCAATTCCCGCAAAAGTCAATGTTAATAATAAAAATCTTTTCATCTGCTTATATTTTTATTGTTTCAAAATTTCATCTTCATGTTCTATGACAAGAACACAACAAAGAAAAGAATTATTAAAGTTAAGATATTTCCCGCTTATTCAGCTATCAATAGTCCGTTATACTTTGGGGTTTGTTGATTACCAGTAAGTGCATATATTTGATTATGAATGTTTTATAAAAACAATGCTTGTTTAATAATATGCTGTCGTACAGCTATTTATAAAAAAGCACAAAACCACTCTTATTCCCCCCCTGTGGCCTGATGACAATACAATCTGCAGGACATACAACCGCACATGCGCCGCATCCGACACACTTTGATTTGTCTGCAACAGGAACATCGGTATTGATACCGGTGCCGGGCATGTAACTGATGGCATCGTATTTACATACCTCCCTGCATTTCACACAATCCCTGTTGTTAAGCAGATAACAGTTTTCGCTGCTGATCTCTGCCGTTCCTATAAACAGATTTTTTTTGCCTCAGGGGGAAAAAGTTCAATTGCTCCTGTCGGGCAGACGCGGCTGCAGACATTACATGTCTCGAGGCAATATCCGTCCTCAAATCTGATTACCGGAGTCATCCATGCCAGTGGCAAATCATAAAGGGTAAGCGGATGAATGATCCTGGCAGGACATGCCCTGATACAATTACCACATCGGGAACAAAGTGTGTTGAACGACAGGCTGAACCATACATGGAATCCCTGCAAGCCCTTCCACATGCCGGGAATGGCACAAATCAAGGCAATAATGAATGATACTGTCCGTATATCCAATGCGGTGACCGTTTTTTTCATCCCATCCAGACACCCTGTTGTTTCAGGAGTTCCCTGAGTTTTTTTATATTTACGTTTCTCGGATATATCTTTTCCTTCACTGCAAGTCCGGCTGCCGCACCGGCCCCCTGACCGGTTACCAGGCAGGTACCGATGATCCTCGTATCTTCAGTCAATTCTTTTCCGAAACAGAAACAGCGACCTGCAACAAGAAGATTTTCAGTCTTTTTTGGAACAAGTGAACGGTAAGGTATCTGCCAGTACGGACGTTCGGAGGCCGGGATCTTTCTTCCTTTGTAAAGCATGGTGGTCCACGCTCCGCTTATTCCTATTGCATCACTGAACGATCTGAATGTCATGGTGTCCTCAAGAGTAAGCCTGTATTCACCGTCCAGTATCCTCGACATCCTTACACCCAGCTGCGATGCGGTATCCAGGAGAAAAACCTCTTCATGACCCGGTGTTTTCCTGAGTTCCTGAACACTGTTCCATATCTCGCGGCGGTAATCCATCTGAAGATTCGAAAGATTTATCACGTCAAG
>JAAYKX010000252.1 GCA_012522155.1 Bacteroidales bacterium | reverse complement strand
ATTGTTTAAAATGATTTCAGTGCTAAAAGTAAGGATTCCCGCCTAAAAATCAAATTTAATTGAACAGGCTCAGGCTGATTTGAGAATTTTTAACAACCATGCCCGGTCTTATTTTTTGATGTACAGCAAAATAGTGTCTAATTAACGGATCATTTATCCGGTAATTCCGGATACTGACCCCCGTTCCCGGATACCAGGGCCTGTCCACGAATACTGACCCCCGTTCCCGGATACCAGATCCTGTCCACGGATACTGACCCCCCGTTCCCGGATACCAGCGCCTGTCCAGGGATACTGACCCCCCGTTCCCGGATACCAGGGCCTGTCCACGGATACTGACCCCCGTTCCCGGATACCAGGTCCTGTCCACGGATAATATCCGGCATAAATATATAAACATGCATATTTTATTTTTGGAAATTCAAGAACTATATCTTAAATTGGTGTTTTAACTGTAAACGTAAATCTGCCCTGAAGGGCATCCAAACCTGATTGGAAATGACGTAACAACTCATCACCGGCAAGCTGTATTAAATAGGAAAATAATTTCCCGGCGGGAAGCAACAATTTTCTGTTTACGAAGAACTATTAACCACATAATTATCTTTTTAATCTAACCTTAAATCTTTTACGCATGAAGAAAATCATTAAAACGCATGTTTCATTTCTTTGGCTTTTTTTCAGGAAAAAACCTGTAATGAAACTGATGACCCTTCTGCTTTTGTTGGGGGTTTCTCAGCTGACAGTCCTGGCTGAGCGGACCGGAGATGAGATCTCCCACAATCTGCAGCAGACAACCGTGACCGGCCGGGTTATTGATACGGAAGGCAACGCTGTTGCCGGAGTCAACATTATAGAAAAGGGAACAACCAACGGTGCAATTACAAATGCCGACGGAGTATATTCAATAACGGTGGCATCACCAAGTTCCGTTCTGACCTTTTCGTTTATAGGTTATGCAAGCTATGAAATAACCGTAGAAAACCAGGCTGTCATCAATGTAACTCTCACCGAGAGTCTGTCCACACTGGATGAAATAGTTGTTGTCGGATATTCAACCCAGGTGAGGCGGTCTCTTACCGGTGCCATCTCCACGGTCAGTTCGGAATCCATGACCATGGAAACCACAGCCAATGTCATTACCCGTCTTCAGGGAAAAGCTGCAGGTGTAAATATCATAAATGCAAAAGCTCCGGGAGGCGGTGCCAGTATTACGATCAGGGGTCTGGGTACCATCAACAATAACGCCCCGCTGTACGTTATTGACGGGGTTCCGACAAAATCCGGGATCACAGAACTTAATCCGGATGAAATAGAATCCGTAACTGTACTCAAGGATGCTTCTTCGGCTGCAATATACGGAGCCAGGGGAGCAAACGGAGTGATACTGATCACTACAAAGCACGGCACTGCCGGAAGGACAAAAATCACCATGAATGCCCGTTTTGGAATAAGTGGATTTTCAAAATACTATGATCTGCTCAATACCCAGGAATATGGTGAAATGCTTTGGCTGGAGGCAAAAAATATGGGCGTTGCCCCGAATCATCCTTTATACGGATCAGGATCAACTCCGAGTATACCCGATTATGTATTCCCTGCAGGCAAAATGGAAGGAGATCCCCTGGTGGATCCTGCTCTCTATGATCACACTCCGGGAGCAACTTTCTACAATATCACAAAGGCAAACAAGCAAGGGACCAATTGGTTTGACGAGATACGCCAGCCGGGACTGATGAATGAATACAATCTGTCCCTGACAGGAGGCAGCGAAAAAGGAACACATGCCTTTACCATAGGCTATTTTACCGAAAGGGGTATTATGAAATATACCAGTTTCGACCGCTATAATCTCCGTTCAAATGCAGAGAGCAGAATAACAAAATGGCTTACTATCGGAGAATCCCTGGGTCTTTCATATTCAGTAGGCAAGGGTAACCGTAACGAATACGGTGAAGCAATTCCGATTTCACAGTCATACCGTCTGCAACCCATTATTCCGGTTTATGATATCATGGGTAATTTCGCAGGTACAAAAGGAACCGGAACAGGAAACGGCGAAAACGCACTTGCCTATCTGTATCGCGACAAGGATGACTATTCCCATAATCTCAGGGGTTTAGGTAATATTTTTGGAGAAATTCAGGTAATTGAAGGACTGAGGATCAAATCATTGTTCGGATTCGACTACAGACCGTGGGACACCAGGGATATATTCCGTCAGAATCCTGAATTCCAGGAGGCTAAACCATCAGACATTCTGAACATGTACAGCGGTTATACCACACAGTGGAACTGGACAAACACGCTTAACTTCACAAAATCGTTTGCTGGCCTTCACACATTTAATTTCCTGGCGGGAACCGAAGCAGTATCGGTAGAGAGCAAGGATATCAGTGCCTCCCGTTCAACTTTCTTTTCTGATGATCCTATTTTCATGTTCCTGAATGCCGGTGAAAAAGACCAGAGCAACACCGGAACAGGAAGTGAAGTAAAATGGATGTCATATTTCGGAAGGCTTAATTACGATTTTGCCGGCAAGTACCTTGCTGAGTTTACATTCCGCCGTGACGGTTCATCCAGGTTCGGTGCAAACAGCCGCTGGGGCAACTTCCCGGCTTTCTCGGCAGGATGGACACTCTCGGAGGAAGGATTCATGGCCTCTACAAGAGATTATATTGATAACCTTAAGATCAGAGCCGGATGGGGAATGCTGGGTAATGATGAAGTAGGAAACTACAACGGATTCACAACCTTCTCCTCCAATAACGGCTATTCCTACTATTCAATCAATGGTAGTGAAAATTCACTTACCTCTGGCTTTTACGCTTCTGCAATAGGAAATCCCGATGCAAAATGGGAAACCACCACTACCACCAATGTGGGAATTGATGTTACGGCTCTGAACAACACCCTGAGCATGACACTCGATGTGTGGGAAAGAAAGACTAGGGATATGCTTTTCCGTGTTGCCATACCTCATGTTGTAGGTGCAGCCACTGCTCCCTCCGTGAATATCGGAGATATGGACAACAAAGGCTTTGACCTGAATCTGAGCTATCAGAACAGTGCCATGGGAGGAGATTTCACCTATAATGCAGGCCTGACCCTTTCACATTACAAAAACAAAATCGTCAAGATCTCAGGAAAGGAAGCTGAATTCATAAGCGGAGGAGACTTCAGGCAAATGGTTTACACCCGTGCAACGGAGGGAACCTCCTATCCTGAATTTTACGGCCTGATTGTTGACGGCTACCTGCAGTCCCAGGAAGAAGCAGATGCATATTTTCCAATGTATGGTGGCGTTTACAATATTGCCGGTCATTTCAAGTACCGTAATATAAACGGTGACGATGAAGTCAATGATGATGACCGCACCTACATAGGCAGCCCGCATCCGAAATTCACTGCCGGTCTTAATGCCAACGTGGGATACAAGGGTTT
>JAAYKX010000251.1 GCA_012522155.1 Bacteroidales bacterium | reverse complement strand
GGAATGATCATGCCTTTTCGGTTGCTCTGGAAGAATGGAAAAGATCCATGCAGAATTTATCAAGACAGCGTGCCAGGGCACACGCACATGAATCATACAGGCAGTTCAGGAATTCCCGGCTTTACCGAACTACCCGGATTTTTGACCTTACCAGGATCATCTTCGGACTGATCCTCTCGGTAATGATAATTGTTTTTACAATACTCGGCTATATTACAAAACTGAAATACCCGGCACCTGAACAGGAAAATCCGCTGATAATCTTTATAGCACTTCTGTTTCTGGGACTTATTTTCCTGATTGCCAGTCTTGTCTTTCTGATGGCTTATCTTCAGAACTCAAAAAAATACCGGGACAGGCACAAACGCTGAAATACCGTAACAGGAACAGGCACTAAAAAACCGGCTTACAACAGGCAAACGCTGAAACAGCGGTTCGGAACAAACACAAACACTAAAAGACTGATTTGAAACAAACCCAGTCGCTAAAACACCGGCTTACAACAGATAAGCGCTGAAATACCATAACAAACACAAACGCTGAAAGACTGATTTGAAACAAACCCAGTCGCTAAAACACCGGCTTACAACAGGCAAACGCTGAAACAGCGGCTCGGAACAAACACAAACGCTGAAAGACTGATTTGAAACAAACCCAGTCACTAAAACACCGGCTTACAACAGATAAGCGCTGAAATACCATAACAGGAACAGGCACTGAAACACCGGCTTACAACAGGCAAACGCTGCAGGGAAGAATAGTACAAAAATGAAAGTGTTAACAAAAAATCAGCTTATCATAAAAAAGTTGAAAGGAATATCAAGGACGGATGAAAAGTATTCACCACGTTCGAGGATATCTTCATCACCTTCCTCATAATACCAGTTGACCACATATTTTTTGTTTTTGAGGGTCACACGCTTGATCTTTTCAAGAAGATTGATAAAAATCTTTGCACTGGCACTGTTAAAATATTCAAGATTCATTTCCACACAGGTTATGTCTGCAGGTGTGTTGATATATTCGTTCATCCATTTCTCAACCGAGGAATAAAACTCTCCTACATCCTCATGAATAGAACGTCCCCTGATTTTTATCAGACCATCCGGCGATAAAATTATTTCGGGCGAAGTCTTTGTGAGTGGAATTTTCAGCTCCTTCATCTTTAATTATTTGTCCGGAAAATTATTACATCAAAGCCTTGCCTGCGGGGCAATGTCCTGAGTGGCAAATTTCCTTCCAAGATACTTATAATAACCGGTTATCCCAATCATGGCAGCATTATCGGTCGTCAGGCCGGAATCAGGAATAAAAATATTCCATTTCCTTTCACGGGCTTCTTCCAGTACCCTGTTTCTCAATCCCGAATTGGCAGAAACCCCTCCCGCAATCCCTATCTCCCTTATGCCCGTTTCCAGCGAGGCAGTGACAAGTTTTTCAACCAGGATCTCTACAATGGTATTCTGCAGTGACGCACAGAGATCCGCCTTGTTTTCAGCAATGAAACCGGGATCCTCCTTCAGCCTGTCACGAAGAAAGTACAAAAAACTTGTTTTCAGTCCGCTGAAACTGAAATTCAGCCCCGGAACTGAAGGCCTGGAAAATCTGAAAGCATTTTTATCACCCTGCATGGCAAGCCTGTCTATTTCCGGTCCTGCCGGATACGGCAGCCCCATCAGCTTGCCGCACTTATCAAAGGCCTCACCCGCTGCATCATCAATTGTACCGCCCAGGGTTTCCATCTCAAGATGACTCTTTAAAAGCATTATACCGGTATGACCTCCGGAAACCAGAAGACACAGGAAGGGAAATTCAGGTACAGTCACTTCTTCTTCCTTCTTTTTGATAAAATGAACCAGCACATGTGCCTGAAGATGATTGACCTCAATAAGGGGTATCTTACGGGCAAGGGCAAATCCCTTGGCAAAGGAGGCTCCTACCAGCAGGGAGCCCAGAAGGCCCGGACCCCGTGTAAATGCAACAGCACTTATCTCATCAATATCTGTCCCGGCCTTTTTAAGCGCCTGGTCAACAACAGGTACAATGTTTACCTGGTGAGCCCGTGATGCAAGTTCGGGAACAACTCCCCCGTATGAACGGTGTACCTCCTGGCCCGCTATCAGATTGGACAGGACACAGGCATCCCTCACAACAGCAGCCGAGGTGTCGTCGCATGATGATTCTATTGCCAGAATTGTAACTCCCATTTCAACCGGAATACAGATAAACTGAATACTTTTTTATGATCCGAATATATAAATTATTTCTTAGCGGCAGTGCATCCGTAAAATCCTGCACAATCTTTGCTGTACAATATTGTGAATGACACTTTTTATTGCACTCTTTAGTATCTTTATGCACTGAAAGTGCTTGAATTTTTGAACAGAACAGGGTAATACACATGATGAGAGCCGTTAACAGGACATTAAGGTTTTTTTTGATTTTGCTTGGGATACTTGTAATGATCCCTGCCCTGCTCTATCCTGTCCTCAGGCATCCGGAAATACAGACACTCATCATTAAACGCATCACCAGGCATTTCTCCCAGGAGCTCAGATCCACAATATCAGTCGGCAAGACGGAATTCATATTTTTCAACAGGCTCAGCATGGATGATGTTCTGATCAGGGACAAAAATGATGACACACTTATTTATGCAGAGAAACTCTCCGCCTCCATCAGAAGAATCAACACCGACCGGAATGAATATACCCTTGGCAGGGTGTTGATACAGAATCCGGTATTCTCCCTGATCACGGATACTGCAGGAGTGCAGAATCTTCAGTGGTATCTTGGTCTCCTGAAAAGAGGGAGCGAAAAACCTTCTCAACAGCCTGTCAGCCTCATGATAAACCATGCAGATATCAGGAATGGTTCCTTTTCACTCATTAACAGGAGTGCTGAAGACAGGGAAAACAATACCATTGATTTCAACAGGCTTCACCTGGGCAGCATAAACGGGATCCTTGAAGATTTCTCAGTGAAGAAGGACACAACCTCATTCAGCATTCACGGTCTGTCCTTTGAGGAATCAGGAGGTTTCAGGGTCAGGAAAATGTCAAGTGACTTTGCAGTTGCAGACAGGAATATCATATTCACATCAGCATTTATCAACAGCGACAGCAGTGTTCTCAACATACCCCTGGTTGAACTCAGATCCGGTCCGGACGGTACTTTCAGCAATTTCATCAATAATGTGAACCTGGATATCCGGCTGGACAAGTCACTGGTATATACTTCTGACCTGCAACACTTCCTTGCCCCTTTAAACGGCATGCACGAACATGTGAACATCGGGGGAAGGGTTTTCGGTACAATAGCCGAGCTCCGGGGCCGCGACATCAAGCTCAGTTCAGGAAAAGAGACGGCAATGGATTGCGATTTCGACCTGTCTGGTCTTCCGGATATAATGAATTCATTCATTTACCTTGGTATCCATCAGCTTAATTCAAGTGCTGATGATATTAAAGGCATCAGGATGCCGGGAGGAAAAGCAGTGAAGCTTCCTGAATATTTTCACAGGATGGGGACAATAAGCTTTAACGGGAGCTTCACCGGGTTCACCACGGATTTTGTTGCTTACGGAAAACTTGAATCGGAGGCCGGAAACCTGAATACGGATATCTCACTGAGACCTGAAGGAAAGAACCAGTTCAAAATCAAGGGACTGGTAACAGGCAACGGCATTGACCTGGGAGAAATAACAGACAACAGGGACATGCTGGGAGATCTCAGCATCAGGGCAGATGTTGATATGTTTACACATTCATTCAACAAATTTTCGGGTGAGATAAACGGACTGATTGACAGTGTTGAGATTAATCACTATAAATACAGGAATATTTCCCTAAACGGTATAATCAACGACAAGACATGGGATGGCAGCATAAAGATTGCAGATGACAATATTAAACTGGATATGCTGGGAATGCTGAATTTCAGCAGGGAACTTCCGGAATTTGATTTTACTCTTAACCTTGCTAAAGCCGACCTCTACAAGCTTCACCTTGACAGGTCTGACAGCACGTCAGCGGCTTCAATGCTTCTTACAGCAAATTTCAGGGGAAAGATTGACGAAAATCTTGAAGGGGAAGTGAAGCTTCTTAATTCAAGCCTCAGGAAATATGGCAATACTCTTGAAATGTACGATTTCTCCCTCAGGTCATTCATGGATAACAAGCAGCCCTCAATCAGCCTGAGGACCGATTACCTGGATGCTGACCTGGAAGGTTACTTTAACCCTGCAGGACTAATGTCGTTTATCGGTTCTGCAAAAGCCGGGCTGATGCCTTCCAGGTATGACTGGCCGGAAACGCAGACCGGCTTTGTCAGGGATACGCTTTCATTTGTTGTCAATTTTAAAAACACCGATAAATTCAACAGTTTTTTCCGCACAGGACTGCTTATTGCGGATAAAAGTACCATTACAGGTGAAATAGTTGCCGATACGGCTGCACATATAAAACTTCTTTCCCCTGGCCTGGTGTTCAAAGGCAACACTTTCAACGACCTGGTAATAGACATTGATTATTCGCCCTTCCTTCTCGGAAGCGGTCTCAGAAGCTCATCCCTCAATTTTCTTGGTCACTCTGACCTGAAGGATTTTTCTGCAGACTTCAGCACAATACCCGACAATTTTATATTCTCGCTCAACTGGGGCAACAGTGATTCCCTGTCAGCCGGCACCGGAAGCTTTACTGCCAGGGGAACATCAATGAGGGAAGCCGGTGAGGAAGCCGGTAAGGAAACAGGTAAGGAAACAGGACCGGTCATGCTGATCGACATTGCTTCATCCGATATCATCAACCAGGACAATCAGTGGAAAATAAATCATTCTACAATCCTTCTTGATTCAAACCTGGTAAATTTTAACAAGCTGTTGATACACAACGAAAACAGTTACTACCTGATAGACGGAAGCCTGTCAAGGAACCAGGAAGACAGCCTCAGGCTTGAATTTAAAAATATCGACATCTCCCCGCTTAACTCCCTTATCGGCGGAAAAGATAACAGTGAAAAATTATCACTGGACCTCAAGGGTGAGCTGAGCGGAAAAATCCTTCTGACAGATGTATACAGGAATCCTCTTGCCGAAGGAGATCTCCGTATCAACGGATTTTCAATACTCAGAGGTGAATATGGCACGCTGCCACTTAACTCTGCATGGAACAATGAGGGAAAGGTGGCAGAAATACGTGCGGAAAATAATCTGAGCGGAAAAAAGATGCTTGACGTAAAAGGCTCCTACAATCCGCAGCTCAGGCATCTTGATCTGACTGCATCTGCCGACAGGCTTCCGGTAGATGCACTGAATCCCCTTCTCAACACATTTGCTTCGGATATTTCCGGCTCTGCCAGTGGCAAAGTAAGGATTGCAGGAGAGCTGAACAGGCTTATCATGAAAGGCTCACTGCTGGCTGAAAACACCTCAATGACAATTGATTACCTTCAAACCAGGTATAAACTGACTGACTCGGTACGCTTTGACAGCAATAATATAATTTTCAGGGATTTAAAGCTTTCGGACGAGAGAGGCAATTCAGCCATGCTCAACGGTAAAGTATCTCATAATCACTTCAAGGATTTCAATGCCGACATTGCGGTCAGCTTCAATGACTTCATGGTAATTAACACAAGGGCCAGGGATAATGAGGATTTTTACGGGACAGCCTTTGCCACCGGTATTGTTACAATAAAAACCGGCCAGAATCTGATATCCTTCGACATCTCGGCCAG
>JAAYKX010000250.1 GCA_012522155.1 Bacteroidales bacterium | reverse complement strand
GCAGAAAGGATTATAGAGGAACTCGGGCTCACCGGGCTTGAGAAGAAGTCGCTCAGTGAACTTTCGGGCGGTCAGGTACAGCGTGTTCTGCTGGGACGTGCAATTATTGGTGATCCGGGACTGTTACTGCTGGATGAGCCGGGAAATTTTGTCGATTCTTCATTTGAGAGTGACTTTTACGGAAAGCTTAAGGAATTGAATAAAAGGATGGCAATACTCATGGTATCACATGATATAGGGATGATCTCATCTCATGTGAAATCCTTTGCCTGCGTAAACAGGAAGCTGCATTATCATCCCTCCTCGGAAATAAGCAATGATCAGCTTCTGGCCTATGGTTGTCCTATTCAGCTTATTACACATGGTGATGTGCCGCATACGGTACTTAAAACACATAACTGAGTGGAAGGAACTATTTTTCAATATGATTTTATTGTCAAGGGTTTGCTGGGTGCACTTTTTGCAAGCATAACAGCTGGTTTTGCCGGAACCTATATTGTAACCAGGAAAATGGTTTTTCTAAGCGGGGGAATAACCCATGCCTCATTCGGAGGGATAGGAATTGGCTATTATGCCGGTATCAGTCCTGTTGCCGGAGCTGCAATATTCGGAGTACTTTCAGCACTGGGCATTGAATATCTTTCTATTAATCACCGGATAAGGGAAGATTCCGCCATCGGGATCCTGTGGGCATTCGGAATGGCTGTCGGTATCATTTTCATTTACCTGACACCGGGCTATTCACCGAACCTGATGAGTTATCTTTTCGGAAGCATTCTTACCGTTACAAATGCCGATATTATTGCCCTGGGCATAATGTCAGTCATATTTTTTATCTATTTCGGGATATTTTACCGGACCATACTCTATACATCATTTGATGAATCCTTTGCCCGAACCTATTCATCCGGTGTTGATGCATTCAAATACGTCACCACATCACTTATTGCACTTACCATTGTGCTCAACATAAGGATGGCCGGAGTGATACTGGTGCTTTCACTACTGACCCTGCCCCCAAATATTGCAATGTTGTTTACCCGGAAGTATCCGCTTATAATCCTTGTTTCCGTTGTGACAGGATTTGCCGGGACTGCATGCGGATATGTGATATCCTATTTTGCCGGCATACCGGTGGGGGCAACAATAATATTCACCCTGGTAATAATGTGGCTTATTGCAAAGGGAATGACCATGCTGATATCATCCGGGGCGGAGCCCGGTGGGCAAGGAACCGGCACGAAATCGGTACAACTCCGGCGGGGACTGAAATGAAACCGGCAAGGATTCGGGATTTGAAACAAAAGAAAGCAGATAAATAAATTAAAACCGGAATAAAATGGATTATGACATATTAATAATCGGAAGCGGCCCGGGGGGCTATGTAGCTGCAATAAGGGCATCGCAGCTGAAGATGAAAGTTGCTGTTGTTGAAAAAGCCGACATTGGCGGTGTCTGCCTCAACTGGGGCTGTATCCCTACAAAGTCTCTTCTCAGAAGTGCGCAGGTTTATGATGATCTGAAGAATGCAGCTGATTATGGCATTTTAGCCGGCGGGGAGCCGAAGGCCGATTTTGCTGCGATCATTGCCCGCAGCCGAAGTGTTGCGGAAGGAATGAGCAAGGGGGTTCAGTTCCTTTTCAGGAAGAACAATATTACCCTGATCAGGGGAAAGGGGCGGCTGGCAGGTGGCAACAGTGTTGAAATCGAAGATGGTGAAGGAAACAAAACCATAAAAAATGCCAGGCATATCATTCTTGCAACCGGGGCGAGGTCAAGGGAGCTTCCGGGACTGAAGCCGGACGGGAAGAAGATTATCGGTTACAGGGAGGCAATGAGCCTTCCCCGGCAGCCCGCATCGATGGTGAT
>JAAYKX010000249.1 GCA_012522155.1 Bacteroidales bacterium | reverse complement strand
TGATGGATTCAAATTCTGCCGGTACCCTGTCGATGCTGAAGGATCCGTATGCAACATCAAAATCAAGTTTCCCCGTGAGTGTTCCTATGTTTGTAGTGGTATATCCTGAATTGAATACCAGATTGTTGATTTTATTTATTTTGAGGTTATCATATTTTAAATCACCCACCAGTGAGCTCACTGTGCCGAGCTGAATTTTTGAGTATTTGCTGTCAATCAGAAGGGCCTGGCTGTGTGTAATCGTGAAATTGCTGCAGTATCTGAATACTGCATCCAGCCAGCCGGCTTTTTCAACCGAACCATTGCCGTAGGCCATGATGATACTGTTAAGCGGCTTTTCATTCCCTCTCGACAGATTGCCTGCTGTAAGGTTTCCGTATTTGATATCCAGGGCTGCATGACCGGAAAGATCGTCAAGAATAGTGTTTCCGTATCTGTTAACCAGTTCAAGATCCATATCTTCAGGCATTTTAACATTATAGTCAATGCGGAAGCGTCTTGATTCACCGCTCCAGCCCGAGAAGCTGAACCTTGAACTGATGACGGTCCTGGCGGAAATACGGTCAGGATCTTCACTGAATTCCACCTCAATATAGCTGAGAAGCCTTTCAGCCTTTTCCCTGTTCGGATATCTGAGCGTAACCCTTACATCAATAATAACCCGGTCGCTTTCAGAGGTTTGAATGTCTATGTTTCCGTACCTGTTGCTGAGATCAAGGACCATTGAAGGTGTAACCCTGAACTCCTCGTGGTATTCCTTTTTGAGTTCCGCCTGTCCGTTAAGCACGGCTGACAGGAAGAATGAAGCCAGGATAAGGCTTGCTGACCTATATTTCAGAATTTTCATTTTTTCCTGTATTTTGATTTTCATTCCTTAATGATTGTAACTGATTGACAATGTATGTCATTACTTCAAGCTTGGTCTGGTAATGTTCTATCATTGCACTTATTATTCTTTCATCTTCAGGGTTGGTTTTAAGTTCTTTCTGGAGCTGGACATATACCGAATCCATACTTTTTATTTCCGATTCAAGCATACCGGCATGTTCTGCATTACTGACAATATCAGCGGATCTGATTTTGTTTTCAAGAAGGTTTACCCGGTATATATAATAGTTTTCCACTTCCCTGTACTGGGGTGAAACATCCCCCAGTGTCATCCTGGAACTGGACGGCCTGAGAAAATGTTCCCATGTCCATAGCGAAGACAGGGTTACCAGCAGTGTTACGGCAGCTGCTTTCAGAAGGTAAGGAACGATACTTTTTTTAATTTTTCCTCCCTGGCTTTTTGCTGCCAGCTTTTTGCTGAACCGTTCAAAATGGCCTTCCGGCGGTTCATTGCTGTCAAACAAATTCGCATTATCCCTGATTATATCTTCTATCGTTTTCATCTGTGTATATTTTTACTCCCGCTATTTTCCGTTATAATGTAAATCCTGCAGTAGTCTGTTTTTTGCCCTGGAAAGCTGGGATCTTGATGTACTGCTTGCTATGTTCAGTATTTCAGAAATTTCATCATGATCGTATCCTTCCAGCAGATATAATGAAAGTATTATTCTGTATCCCTCTGGAAGCTTTTTGATGGCCGTTTTAATCTTTTCAATTTTCAGTTCAGTTTCTTCATTAGTGAATGTTTCTTCCGGGCTGTCTTCAATAATTCCGTTATATGACTCAATATCCTCAAAAATGGCCTTCCTTTTCCCCAGGGCATCCAGCGAGCGGTTTACCACAATCTTTTTCAGCCAGGCTCCGAAGCTGACAGTCCCGGAATAGCTGTCAATTTTTTCAAAGGCAGACAGAAAGGCTTCCTGCATTATATCTTCAGCCTCCATGCTGTCGTTCACAATTCTCAGACTGGTGTTATACATTGCTTTATAGTATAACTTGTAAATCTGAAACTGTGCCTTCTGGTCACCCTCCCTGCACCCGTCAATAAGGTCCTGGTGAATGTTCCTGAATGCCGCTTCGGTGTTTGACATCTTTATGGAAATACTGGGTTTTATTTGAGATGCAGCATCCACTGTTTATCATTTTCAGATAAAAGACGGTGCTGTTTTATTATTGCTGCACTCATTTCAGGATTTTTTGCTTATCCTGAACAAAAAGATAAAGATGAATCCCTGAATAACACGGTTTGTACTGTAATCGAGTTCAGATCCGAACATGCTGTGTGGTATTGAATATACCAGCAGCAGTATAACGGAGGCCAGCAGTGTGAGTTGTGGTCTTTTTCCCCTTCTGTTGGCAACGACAGCTACAATCCAGAAAAGAAATGCAATGAGTGTTTTGTTGTCCGTAAGGTCCCATCCGAGAGGAATGCCTGTCCAGAAAGCGCCGAAAGCGTATTTTTGAACAACCGGACCAAGGATCATACCTCCTGCCGTAAGCAGGATAAGTGTCAGCAGTCCGTATTTTTTATATTCGGGTATTTTGAAAAGGGCCGCAAGTCCTGCCCCGGTTGAAAACATCATTGCAATAAACATAAGCAGGATATGAGGCAGGAGGACAAAAGACGGCACTTCTCCCTTGAAACGGATCACTACGGGCTGATCCTGTAAAACAGTATGAGTGCCTAAATTGTCAGTGATACTGATATAGTACTGCAGTTTGCCTGCCGGTGGCTGCGGGGGAATGTCCGCAAAAAACCCGCTTTCCTCCGTCATTTTGAATATCCTGTTCATTACAAAGGAATTCACCGGGTATGTTTTGTATATAAATGGAACTTCCCGGTATTCATCATCTGTACGGAACCTTTTATAGTAAAGTGAAGCCCTGATGCTTGTATCCCTGATCCCCAATTTAATTTCAGACCGCTCGTCAAGTCCCAGGCTTCTTACCAGCCTGAGTTCATAATGATTGTTATTAATGGTGACATCTGTTCTGCGGGGATGGGTCGGTCCTGTTCTTCTCTGGTAGTATGCTGCCAGTATAGTTATTATGAATGCAAGAAGCCAGATAAGGATTTTTTTCATCAGAAATATTTTATTCAGAACCGCCATGATCTTCCGGCTACTTTCTGAAAAATTACAGTAAAAATGCTAATAAAACAAAATGTTAATAAAATGCTAATAAAACAAAATGCTACTCAAAAAGTTTGAAAGCGTCTTTTATAACAGAAACAGCTTCCATCATCTGTTCTTCGTTAATGATGAGGGGAGGGGCGAACCTGATAATATGGCCGTGAGTCGGCTTCGCTATCACACCTTTGTCTTTCATTGCGAGGCATACATCCCAGGCAGTTTTGCCATTTTTAGGCTTGATAACCACGGCATTCAGGAGTCCTTTTCCGCGGACAGTTTCTATCATTTCCGATTTAATGCCTTTCATCTCTGCCCTGAAAATTTCTCCGAGGCGAACAGCATTTTCCGATAGTTTTTCATTTTTCAGAACCTCCAGGGCTGCAATGCCCACTTTCCCTGCCAGGG
>JAAYKX010000248.1 GCA_012522155.1 Bacteroidales bacterium | reverse complement strand
CAGGCTGATACAGGCCTTAAAAGTTTTCATGTTATTGTTTAGTTTGGTTTTTGTTAAAATCAATGCTAAAATAAAGAAAAAGGTGTTAAATAACTTTAAAACGTATCTATTTAACAACAATTAACTTGAAATGACATATTGTTTTGACAGGGGCTAAGTTAAAATGCAGCAGCTTCCCAAAGGAAGCTTTGTGGTGTAATATTTGTAATTTAACATTTGAGATTCAGCGTTTGTGATGTTACCTTTATGATTTTATGTTTTTATTTCACAGATGATATATCCGGATAATTTTGAACTGAAGATAGGTTTTGACCGTATAAGAGAGCTTCTCAGGGAGAAGTGTCTCAGTTCCATGGGTATTGAGAAAGTCGATAATACAGGTTTTGATACTGATCCCGGCAGGATCAGGGAAAAACTCTCAGCCACCTATGAATTTCAGCAGCTTCTGACTTTTGAGGAAAACTTTCCTTCAGAAAATTATTTCAGTTTTGCCGGCACTCTTGAAAAAATCCGTATTGAAGGTTCATTTCCCCAGGTAAGGGAACTTTTTGATCTCAGAAGATCGCTTGACACAGTAAAATCGATATTACATTTTTTCAGAACAAGAGAGGAAGGCAGGTATCCGGCCCTGAAAAGATTATGTCGCCCGGTAAAAACATATCCCTATGTCATTGAATCCATTGACAGGATAATTGACAGGCATGGTTCAGTAAGGGACAATGCATCACAACGCCTGAGGGAGATAAGATCAGAAATCCTTTCAAAGAATGCCCTTGTTTCCAGGAGGCTGAGCGCGGTGATGAAGCAGGCCCAGGCTGATGGTATAGTCGATTCCGACACGGCAGTGACTGTCAGGAACGGCAGGGGGGTGATTCCGGTCAGTGCTTCCTGGAGGAGGCGCCTGAAAGGACTTGTTCACGATCAGTCAGCCTCAGGTAAGACTATATACATAGAACCACAGGAAATAGTTGAAATAAACAATGATATTGTTGAACTCGAATATGAGGAAAAGAGGGAGATAGTAAAGATATTGATTCGTTTTGCCAATGATATCAGGCCCTATATTGATGATCTGCTTGAATCCTCTGCCTTTCTCGGGGAAATAGATTTCCTGAGGGCAAAAGCTGTTTTTGGAAATCAGTTTAAATCGGTAAAGCCGGTTGTCGCGGACAAACCCTCTATTGCCTGGAAGGAAGCAGTTCACCCTCTGCTTTTTCTGGCTTTTAAAAAGCTTTCCGACAACAGGAAAGTTATTCCGCTGGATATTGAACTGGATGACAGGAACCGGATACTGCTCATTTCCTGTCCCAATGCCGGCGGCAAATCCGTATGCCTGAAAACTGTGGGACTTCTTCAGTATATGCTTCAGTGCGGCATTACAATTCCTGTAAGGGAGAATTCGGAATGCGGGATCTTCAACGATATCCTGATTGACATAGGAGATGAGCAGAGTATTGATAATGATCTCAGCACATACAGTTCCCATCTCATCAATATGAAATTTTTCCTCCGGCACGGCAGCGACAGGAGTCTTGTACTCATTGATGAATTCGGAACAGGAACCGAACCCATGCTGGGAGGATCCATTGCGGAAGCAATCCTGGGAGAGCTTAACCGCAAAAAGGTATTTGGTGTTCTTACAACACATTATACAAATCTCAAGCATTTTGCTTCTGTTACAGAGGGAATTGTCAACGGTGCCATGGCTTTTGACAATCACCTTATGCAGCCTCTTTTTCAACTTGATACCGGGAAGCCCGGAAGTTCTTTTGCCTTTGAGATAGCAAGAAGGATAGGTCTTCCCGAAGAAATACTGAATGAGGCCTCGGGCAAGGCAGGGGTGGAGAATATAAATTACGACAGGCATCTGAAGGATATAGCCCGCGATAAAAGATACTGGGAGACAAAACGGCGGAATATAAGGCAGCATGAAAAACGCCTTGAGACAATTATTGATGAATATGAAAAGGAACTGGCTGCTGCAAAAAGTCTGGGAAAAGAGATTATGACAAAAGCCAGGGCTGAAGCGGAAAAGCTGTTGAAGGATTCTAACAGAATGATAGAAAATACAATACGACAAATCAGGGAAGCACAGGCTGAAAAGGAAAAAACCAAAAATGTCCGGAAAGAGCTGGAGGATTTCAAGACAGGGATTTCCGGTGAAGTATATTCTCCTGAGACTGACAGTGAAAAGAGACTTTCCGGTCTCAGCCGTAAGGCAAAAAGATTTAAAGCCCGGACAAAACCCGAAGAAATTTCTGAAATACCTGAAAAGGAAAAACCGCTGCAGGTCGGAGACAGTGTAAGGATGATGGAAACGATGGCTGCCGGGGAAATAACAGAAATAAAAGACAATATGGTACGGGTGGAAAGCGGAAGCTTCAGCTTCGTTGTATCAGCTGACAAGATAGAACGGATAAGCAGGTCAGAACTGAAGAAAATGCTGAAACGGAGACCGGCAGCCGGGGAAAGCAGTCCCGGGCTGATACAGCGCAGGCTTGATTTCAGGCCGGAGATTGATATCCGGGGAATGAGGGCAGAAGAAGCAATTCTCAGGGTGCAGGATCTGCTCGACAATGCCCTGATGGTACAGCACCGCGACCTGAGGATACTTCACGGAAAGGGGAATGGCATTCTCCGGCAGGTAATTCGTCAGTATCTGGCTACCGTTGATATTGTGGGATCATTTCGTGATGAGCATGTCGAAATGGGAGGTACAGGGATAACAGTTGTCGAAATGGATTTTTAGCAATAATTCCTGATGTTTTTATGAATTCGGATAATTGCAGACATTTATCCGAATTTGTAATGCTTTCTTACAGGAGAATGGACTTTCCAGGTACATTCAAGGCCCTTGCTGAATACCACAAAATCACCTTTTCCGATTCTGACCACTTGTCCGTCAGGCATAATCACTTCTACATCCCCTTCAAGAATGAGGCATGTTTCGGCTTCGTCATATTTCCAGGGAAATTCGGATATTTCCTTGGTCCATACCGGCCAGGATCTTACATTTAGTTCTGTGAGTTTTTCTTCAGATGCTTTTTCAACATGTATCATTGCATTACTTATTAAATGGCTTGATGCAAAGTTAAGAATGATTGAAGAATAAAAAAGTTACACGGACAGCGCACCTTCCGGCAATCAGGACGGCGTATGCAGGAAAGCCTTAAAAAAGTTTGACTGTACCGTATGATGTATTGATTCTGACCCAGGCTGACGGAGACTCTTCGCTTCCTATTATTCCTTCAACAGTTGTTGAGTTATTTTCACCAATTCTCTTTATATTTCTGTAATTATTCTCCCTGAACTTCAGTCCGCCATAGGAGGCAGTACCATCCAGCCTGTAACTGGCGGCATCATCTATTCCCAGCCTGACACCCGTATAGCGTGCCTTCAGAGTGATGGATTCAAATTCTGCCGGTACCCTGTCGATGCTGAAGGATCCGTATGCAACATCAAAATCAAGTTTCCCCGTGAGTGTTCCTATGTTTGTAGTGGTATATCCTGAATTGAATACCAGATTGTT
>JAAYKX010000247.1 GCA_012522155.1 Bacteroidales bacterium | reverse complement strand
TAGGCAATATCAGTAAATCCTGCATTGGTGAGTTCATGGCAGATATATATGGTACCAAGGAAACCGGTTGATAAATGGTTTCCTCTTTTTTTAATGTCCTCCACAAGAAAGCGTGCGGCATTTTCACGCAGCTCATCCGGCAGAAGTTTGAATTTAAGTGCCAGAATATATGAAGTCTGTGAACATGTGCCGACTCTTCCTGCTGCTGTTACATATTCCCTTATGAATACTTCCCTGATTTTACTGAACAGTTCATTATAGTATTTTTCATCTTCCGTTTTTCCAAGCTCTCCCGCAGCTTGTGCAAGAAGACTTGCAGAATAGGCGAAGAAGGCTGTTGCAATGAAATCAGGTTCAGTATACCCGTCAGCAGCAGTATGATTGTTTACCGGCGGATGATAAAAGAGCCAGTCACCATATTTGCTTCCGCCTTTCCACTGGTAGGTATCGCCGGCTTTTTTGCGGATATATTCAACCCATTTTTTCATGCTCGGATATTGAGTTTCCAGCAATCTTTTGTCCCCGTAAACAAGGTACATGGTCCAGGGGGCGATGACAGCCGCATCTCCCCAGCCTGCTGAAGGCTGTGCGCTGACTGCGTTCTGAGGGTTAAGAACATCGGGAATCACATCAGGGACTTCTCCTCCCTGTTTCTGATCAAGTGCAAGATCCTTAAGCCATTTGGTAAAAAAGGGAGCAACATTGAAATTAAAGGCGGAAGTTCTGCAGAATGCCACCACATCACCTGTCCATCCCAGGCGTTCATCTCTTTGCGGGCAATCAGTGGGGATATCCAGGAAATTTCCCTTTTGTCCCCATACGATGTTATGCTGTAACTGGTTGACAAGCGGATTCGAGCTTTCATATGTTCCGGATTTTTCCATATCGGAATGAACAACAATTCCCGTAATGTCTTCAGTGCTGAGACTACCCGGGAAGCCATTTATTTCAAGGTATCTGAAGCCCATAAAAGTAAAACGGGGTTCAAATATTTCATCTTCACCCGTTCCGGCAAGAGTCAATGTGAGCCGGGCTTTTGCGGCTCTCAGGTTTTCCGTATAGAATTCACCATATTTATCGAGAATTTCGGCATGTCTCACCGTGATAACAGTTCCTTTCGGACCCCTGGCTTTCAGCCTGATCCATCCGACCATATTCTGACCCATGTCAACCAGCAGGCTGCCTTTGGGTGACCTGAACACCTTTAAGGGTTTGATCTCTTCAATCTTCCTGATGGGAGCTCCTTCCGGTGCAACAAGATTATCATTATAATTACCGATGCTTACCCTGGTCCATCTGCTGTCGTCATAACCCGGACTGTTCCATCCTGTAAGCCGTTTTGTCGCATCATAGACATAACCGTCATAAATATCAGACATGCGGATGGCCGGATCATTGTGCCCTTTCCATGATTCATCAGTTATGATCATTGTCTCGGTTCCATCTGTGTGAACAATTTTCAGCTGCACAAGCAATCCGAGCCTTTTCCCGTAAATAGCCCAGTTATCGCCCCAGGCCAGTGTTCCCCTGTACCATCCGTCACCCAGAAAGGCGCCGATGGCATTCCTGCCTCTGACGATCTGAGATGTTACATCATATACCTGGTACTGAAGTCTTTTTCCATAGGATGTCCATCCCGGCATCATTTCCTGATCACCGACCTTCCTCCCGTTGCAATGCAGTTCATATAATCCGTGAGCACTTACATATACAGTGGCTTTTCTGACAGGTTTTGATATTGTGAATTCTTTTCGGAAATGAGGTGAAGGTGCATATCTGAGAGTATCATTTTCCAATTCAATCCATTTGGCTTTCCAGTCGGAAGGGGAGAGAAGGCCCATTTCCCAGAAAGCGGTTTCACTCCATCGTGTTGACCGGCCCTTGTTATCCCATATCCTTACCTGCCAGTAATATCTCTGTCCTGATTTCAGATCCGGCCCTTTATAAACGAGCAGATGGGATTCATCTGAAGTGATTCTGCCTGATTCCCACACAATATTTTTCGAAGCAAAACGGGAATCTGTTGCAACCCTTACCGAATAGGCTGTCTGAAGAATATTGTTGCCTGTAGCGTTTATCTTCCATGAGAAACGCGGCTGCAGTACGTCTATACCTTCGGGATTGATTTTGTATTCACACCTGAGGTCCCTTACTGCAAGATTCTGTGCGGAGAGACATACAGTTAAGGCCATCAGAAAAAGAGAAATTTTTATTGATTTCATGATTGGTTATTTTAGGTTATAAACTCCAAGATCATAAAAATTATGTAAATAAAAAAACAGATCTGCTGCCGTTTTCCTGACTGAAAGTTGTTAAATTGCAAATTACTTCAAGAAATATACAATTATGGGTCCAATCAGTGGTATTTTACTCATCGCACTTGGCAGTATCGGAGCAGCAAGTTTTTATGTTCCCTTTAAAAAAGTTAAGTCCTGGGCCTGGGAATCTTACTGGATCAGTCAGGGTTTTTTTGCATGGATAATTATTCCCTGGATTTTTGCTTTTATATTTATTCCAAGTGGTGAACTGATACCCATTATTAAAGAATCCCCTGCTTCTGTTAAGCTTATGGTTGCATTTTTCGGAATGTTATGGGGATTTGGCGGACTCACCTTCGGACTCGCACTCAGATATCTGGGAATAGCTCTCGGACAGAGTATTGCGCTCGGCCTGTGTGCTGCCTTCGTAACACTTCTTCCCCCAATCATTGCCGGCGAAAATCTTTTCTCAACAAAGGGAGGTATTC
>JAAYKX010000246.1 GCA_012522155.1 Bacteroidales bacterium | reverse complement strand
TTTGTATGTATCTGGCTGAGTACTCCCGTTGCATTTTCTATTGATATGATGGCACGGGCATTTTCGGGTGAAGGGAAGGAAAGTCTTACTTCATCACCGGGATGATATTTTTCCTTGTCGGTATTTATTGCAAGGAGGGTGGCACCGTCGGCACCCGGCTTCATACCGTATTCCCAGGGCCAGTCGACAAGCAGTATTTTTCCCGTTGAATGTCCTGATGGCGTAGTTGCCCGTATCAGATACCTTCCCCATTCTTTTCTGTCTATGTTGAATCTGACGCTTGTCCCGCCGGCGGGGCTTATTACCTTCTGCCTGACAACAGGCTTGTGGACATGTCCGGAAATATAATCGGCAAGATGTTCATCAGCCGATTCCCACCACCATCTGTACGACAGCTTGTAAATGGTCAGCTCTACCTCCGAGCTGACGGCTTGTCCTTTTTCATTTAAAGTGATAATCCTGACCTGATTGTCAGTGTCGGTATAAAGAGTCCTGCCCTTATCGCCGAGTGCGGGCAGACTGATACCCACAAAAACAGGGTAGGGAGCATATTTATAATCTGACTGTATTATGCTTTCGTCTCCGCCCGGTTCCCTTACCTTCACGGTGAACAGGGCATTGAGCATTCCGGGGGCGTTTACCTGTTCTCCAGGACTGAATGTTATGAGGGCATTGCCATAGTCATCAGTCCTGTTACTGAAGATGTTCACTGTTTCTGTATAATAATCGGCAACCGGATCATCGAACACATACTGGCTATATTTTGGAAATTCGGTTTTCGTGTGTTTGAGCAGATAATCTACCGAGGTACTGAGATTTCCGGCCACTGCCCCGCTGAGCCATTTCACATCTATCTTTCCGTTATTGCTTTGTTTGCTTCCGCCAAGTATTTCTGAAGGGAAGCTCAGATTTATTTTCAGGCGGTTGGGCTTGATGGTCTCAATACGTATCCGTTTTGTAAAGGTGGCAGCTCCTATCCTGAACTGTGCCCGGTAATTTCCCGTAACAGCACCGGCATCCGTTGCCGTTCTGACAACTATCAGTCTTTTTCCGCCGGGTATATGTATCTGATTGTCCACCCGCTGTTCCAGGGGATTGATAAGTTCGAACTGTACCGGATGATCATCAGGAATATCATTGAGAAGATCCCTGATGAACAGGGAAAGGTATATCGAATCACCGGGTCTCCATATATCCCTTTCACCATGGATAAATGCCTTGATCCCCTTCTCGGGCATTGTTCCCGAGACATCGAAGGAACTGAGTGAGAGGGAAGACCCGTCATTCACCTTGAGATAGTTACGGTCCCTGTTTTTGTCTGCTGTTACAAGAAAGGGTTTTCCCGGACAGAACAGCGAAAAGGATCCGTCCTGATCGGTGTTTCCCGATACTATCTGCTGCATCTGGTAATCATAGGCCCTTATACGTACCTCGTTCACAGGCAGTGCAGTCAGCAGGTCGTTTACCGTTACATGAAGGATATTGTCTCCTCCCATTTTGGCTATCAGTCCGAGATTTGATGCCAGGATATTTCTCGACACGTTTCTGTCGGGACTGTAATATGCGTCATTGCACGGGTCATTGCGGTCCTGCCAGCGAAAATTCATGGAATAGTAGATGGATTCGTGACTGTCATCAAAATAATCATCAGGATCATCGTAGTATGCCCTTTCCATTTCCCGGGCCTCATCGAGGAGTTCTTCATAGCGTGAAGGCCGGTCGCTGCCGGCACACGGAAGTATTGAATAGGATTTCCTCATGCTGAGCCGGACATTGTAAAGAACTCCCGGTTCAACATTGATATAATCGGCAAGGTCAATGGTGTAAAGATTCCATGATCCGGCCCCTGCCACAGTTCCGGCTCCGGTACCTCCGGATTCTGCCGCAATCCCGGTTCCTGCCGCAGCCCCGGCTCCGGTGCTTCCGTCTCCCGTTCCGATTCCGCCGTGAAGGTCAATTTTTCCTGAATAAACCGGCCGGCCGAATCGTTTGATATAATATCCCCTGTCGATGTCACTTTCCTGCAGAAAATAGGGGAGGTTGTTTTCGAATATTTTTATGATTTTCAGGTCAACAGCTTTCAGGTTAGCTGCCCTGAAGGGGAATATCAGGTTTTGTGATGCCGGCATGATAACCCCTTTGCCAATCAGTCTTATTTCCGGTCTGAGAGCTGCAAACTCAAGCTTTGATGAAAAGGCTGTTGAGAGGGATCTGCCTTTGGTGTTTCTCAGTGATGGTTCAATATTCAGTGTTACCGTCTGCGGAAATCCTTCAGCAGGAAAAAGGCTTACAACATTTCTGCTGACACTTGTTGTGATCCGGGTGAGAGGTTCAAGGAAGACAAGGCCTTCTGTTTCCTGTGATTCATCCACGGGATCGGAGAAGACAATGTCAATTGCCGGATTGTCGCCTGAACGGGTTCTGACATCCATTACGATAAAACTGCCTGCAGCAGGTATGCTGATGTTTTGTGAACCTTTTCTCCTGATACCCGAGGCAGTGCCGTCCCATGAGATTGTCAGTTCCCGGGTCCTGTCTTCCCTGTCTATGCCGTCCACCGTGAATCTGTGAACGGTATTGTCCTCATGCTCCCATTTTATTTCAATTTTTTTTCTGTTCAGTCTTGCTTCCACAAAAGCTTCTGTTTCCGCATCCGGAATATAATCCGAAGTTATCAGCTCTCCGTTTATGGTATATCTGTCTCCTTCCGGACTGCTTTCAGGGATACCAAAGTATATGCTGAAATCTTTTTCGGGTGTTTGTATCCTGAAAGGGAACTGCCTCAGTCTTTCTTCCACGCTGCCGAGCTTGTGGATATTCAGTCCGCCCGTGTATGTTTTCCCCGGATCAAGAGGCTTTGACGGTATGAATACCAGGGTCAGTTCATCAGCCCATTCGGTTTTACCCCTTATTGCAGGTCTGAATTCGAAAAGTCCGGAGGTCAGCTGTTTGTCTGCCCCGGCGGCAAATTCGGGAGTAAACCGTATCTCTATGACTGAAGCGGCAGGTATGATACCCGATGTATAGGACGAGATATAGCGGCTGAATCCTTTATCCAGGGGAAGGACTGTCCCGGTCAGTCCGGGACTTGTTGACATTCCTGGTTTTTGAGACGATTTGTCACCCCGTCCGCATGAAACAAAAAGAATGACAAATATTGAGATGATGAAATATCGGAATGATTTCATGATGAAAACAAATAAACGGATTTATTATTTAAAATTACAAATTCCCCGGATAATATCTCAGGGTGTTACCATTTCGGTTCGCAGCTTTGCGACATAATCCTTTATCCTGTCGAGAGTTGGAAGAGTGATAGTAATGTCGGCACCTGAGGAGCGCAATACTTTTTTGAGGGTATCTATCTCAAGATCATCCTGTTTGAAAAAAATATCGAAGCTGTCGAAATAATTATTGAGGTATTTCAGTTTTTTCGTGTAATAAACCACTACCGGATCATCATAATAATTTTTCATGAAGCTCAGCAGGGATTTCAGGGTATATTTCTGTTCAGCAATTTTTTGTATTACCACCGGATCAGGGTTTTCATGATCATAGGCCAGCTGGGTTGCAATGAACATTGCTTCAACCCATCCTCCCATGATCATCAGTCCTGCGATGCTTTCCCTTTCGTTCTCCATCAGATGGTTCCTGAGGTCATAAAAGGCTTTTTCCATTAGGGCCGTCACGGTGTCGGGATCAGCGATATTGCTTTCAATCTGTCTGAGGGGATTGAGCATCAGGTAATCCGGAATTCCCAGCTTGTTGCTCATCTTACGAATGGTAACCATGTAATTGATCACTTCCTGTCCCAGTCCGAACATTTTCAGGTAACCGAAATCCACTCCGTAAATACCGGTATTAACTGCAGTTTTTGTCATGCTCATGTATGAGTCGCTGTTTGATACGGGATTCAGGGCTGCATTGTCATAAGGTACTCCAAGTCTGCTGAATATTGAACATATCTCAACAGGGGTCAGCAGTCCGTAATAGGCTTCATATTTTGCTCCCGGATCGTTAACACCGGAAGAATCTTCTGCAAGGGTTGAGAAAACAGGAGTGATACTGAGTTTTTCCGGAGATTTTTGTCTGCATGAAAATGTAATCATTATGACAGCTGCCGGAAGAAGATATAACCTGACTTTCATAGACAGAGAATTGACAAATCAAAATTATAATAAAATTCCGAATTAATGGACTGTTGAGACAGATTCATTGATTTGTTTCAGCAGGTACTGCAGATGCCGGCTTTTTTGCCGCAGTATTCTGTGAGGGTGCCGGCTTTTTCGCCGCAGTATTCTGGGAAGGTGCTGGTTTTTACCGCAGCATTCTGTGAGGATGCCGCTTTTTACAGCAATATTCTGTGAGGATGCCGGCTTTTCTACAGCAGTATTCTGTGAAGGTGCTGGTTTTTACCGCAGCATTCTGTGAGGATGCCGCTTTTACAGAAGTATTCTGTTCCCGAGTTGCTTCGATATTATTCCCAGTGCAGCTTTTAGTGCCTGGTCCCTTTTGAGGAGTTCCGGTATCCTTTCCATATCATCCGAGCTGACTGCCTCCCGGAGTTCTTCCATTAACTCCTGCAGTCTGACCTTTATTTTGTCGCCCTTGAATTTCAGTACTGCGTCCGGAACAATATCCCTCAGCTTCATGTCTTCGGTCTCGACATAGGTATGCTTGCTTACCCATATCCTGCTCAGCTGATGTGATTCGGCAAGAATATCTGCAGACAGCATTGAAATGTCAGGATCTTCATTCTTGATGAAAATCCTGTCTTCGAGGAATATCCCCTGTTCGCTTGCAAACCTGAATTCTTCAAAAATACTTCCGAAAATTACTTCATCAAAAGTCAGCTCATCCGAAACAATTTCCCTGACGATATAGTCGGCAACGGTTGTCACCTCTTCCCGGCCGTCTTCTTTACGGATAATCCTTTCAAACTCATGACTTCCGAATTTGAGAAGAAGCCTGATTATTTCCTTTTCGGAAATATAGGTCGTTACCTCCTGTTTTACCTTTTTGGTAATGACCGGCGGAGGAACGGGCAGATCTTCAGGACCGGGATATTTATTCCTGTCCCGGAAAGATCTCTGCTGACGTATTTTGTTGACTTCATGGTAAAGTACCTCCTCAGGTACCTCCATCACTGTGCTGCATTCCTTGATGTATATTGTTCTGGTGATGGATTCGGGAATTACTGCAATTGATCTTACTATATCCCGGATCAGGTTGGCCTTTTTTACCGGATCACCGGCCGCATCCTCAAGCAGGAGGTTTATTTTGAAGCGTATGAAATCAGTTTCATTCTCATTGAGATAGTTCAGGAACTCTTCATTGCTTGACTTTTTTGAAAAGGAATCCGGGTCTTCATTTTCCGGAAGAAGAACGATTCTGACATTCATTCCTTCCTCGAGTATCAGGTCGGTTCCGCGTAATGAAGCTTTTATACCGGCGGGATCGCCGTCATACAGCATTGTGATGTTTGGTGTGAAGCGTTTTATGAGCCTGACCTGTTCACGGGTAAGTGAAGTGCCCGAAGAAGCGACAACATTTTCCACATTTGCCTCGTGCAGGGCCATCACATCGGTGTAGCCTTCCACGAGATAACACTTGTCTTCTTTGATTATTGTCCTGCGTGCCTGATAGATACCGTAAAGAATACGGCTTTTGTGGTATATCTCCGATTCAGGGGAGTTGAGGTATTTTGCTGCCCTGGCTTCCGATTTCAGGATTCTTCCGCCGAAACCAAGTACCTGTCCGGAAAGGGAATGGATGGGAAATATTATTCTTCCGCTGAATCTGTCAAAGATACGGTCTTCGTGTTCAATTGACAGACCGGTTTTTACAAGAAAATCCTTTCTGTGTCCATCTGCAAGAGCTTTCCGGGAAAAGGCATCACGTTTCTCAAAACTGTATCCCGTTTCAAACTTTTTCAGGGTATCATGTCTGAATCCTCTTTCCCTGAAATATGAAAGTCCCACCGACTGGCCCTCGTCACTGTTGAAGAGGTTTTCCGAGAACTGTCTGGATGCATATGCGGTAACCACAAGCAGACTTTCCCTTTCGTTCTGTTTTTCAATTTCCTCCTGTGAAAGCTCTCTTTCAACTACTTCAATATGATATTTTTTGGCAAGGAATTTAAGGGCTTCAGGATAGGAAAGGTGTTCATGTTCCATTATGAAATTGACCACGTTTCCTGCTTTGCCGCAGCCAAAACATTTGAATATTTCCCTGGCAGGCGACACCGTGAATGAGGGTGTCTTTTCATTGTGAAAGGGACACAGGCCAAGATAATTGACACCCCGTCTTCTGAGGGGGACAAATTCCTGTATCACCTCAACTATCTGGGCTGCATTGAGAATACGTTCTATGGTGGAACGGTCAATCATCTGGCAAAGATATCATGATTCCCTGAAAGCATTGATGAAAATATCATCCTGATTCAGATAATCCCATATTGTTCAAGAAGTTTTTGGGTTAATATCCTCACCCCGTCTGATGCCTTTTCCTTTATCACGTTAATCTTCGTAGCTGCAGGAACATATACATCAAAGGGATCAATAAGCCACAGCGAGGCATTTGACGGCGCAAATCCCACAAGGCCTGCGGCAGGATATACATTGAGTGGGGAACCGATCACCGCAAAAATGTCTGCAGATGAAGTTATTTCCACTGCTTTGTCCATCAGCGGGACTGCTTCACCAAACCATACGATATGGGGCCGGAGCTGTTTTCCCTTTTCACAGAGGTCACCGGGATTCACTTCCTTGTATCCGATATCGTAAACCAGTGAAGGATCCCCGGTGCTTCTCACCTTCGTCAGTTCACCGTGCAGATGGAGAATTTTTGTACTTCCCGCCCTTTCATGCAGATCGTCAACATTCTGGGTGATGATATGAACATCGAAATATTTTTCAAGTGCGGCAACACCTTTATGTCCCTCATTTGGTTCACAGTCTGCAAGCTGGGTCCTTCTTTCATTGTAGAACCTGAGTACCAGATCCCTGTCTTTTGCCCATCCCATGGGTGATGCAACTTCGTTGACATCATATTCCTCCCATAATCCGCCTGTCTCCCTGAAGGTTCGTATTCCGCTTTCCGCCGACATTCCGGCACCGGTGAGTATTATCAGTTTTTTCATTCAAAAATATATATTTAAATAATTGTTATTGAAGTGCTTTGTATAGCCTGTCCCGATTTACCAGGAGCCTGCCTTCATGATTGGCATCACCGGACTCGCAGGTTCGGCTGCCTTCGCCGGACTTGCAGGTTCGGTTGACTTCTCCGGACTCGCAGGCCCGGTTGACTTCGCCGGACTCGCAGGTTCGGCTGCCTTCGCCGGGTTCATCCCGCAGGACGGTTCCCGGTTGTACACTGTTTTCACAATCTTTTGTGTAGTTACAGCATGAAGGTTTCATCATAATAATCTGATATTCCTGTAAAAATACCAAATAATAAATCATTCTTCATCGTTTATTAGTTTTGTACCAATGTAACAATGTATTTATTTTGGAGAAGCGGTGAATCAGTGAAAGCCGTGAGGTGGCGGAAACCGATGGAACCCGTCAGGCGGTGTTCATTCCGGGCCGGGAATGAAGAAATTAACAGAAACCCGATGTTTAAAAGATACCAGTTAAAAAAACAGATCCTGATAAAATCCTTTGCATTAAGTATATTTATTCTTTCGGTACCTGTCATTGCCGGTGTTGCCGGAGGTTCTTCTGGTGATGCGGAGAAATTTTCTGGTGTTGCGGGAGGTTCTTCTGGTGTTGGCGGGGAATCTGCTGTCACTGCAGGGAATCTGCCTCCTGCCGCCATAGCCGGGGATCATGATTCCCTGAAATATAAATCTTTGGATCCGCACTATTTTCATCTTCAATATCTTAAAGAAGATACTGCCTGGCTGATCGATGTAAGTATGTTTTATGAGTTCCGGAAAAAGAGGCTCAGGGATGCAATAAATATTCCGTCAGTGAAAGAATTGTATTCATTCACTGATACGATCGGTAAAAACACGGCTTTGTTCCTTTATTGCACGGATGGCTTCAGAAGTGAACAGGCTGCCGGATTACTGAATGCCAGAGGATTCAGTAA
>JAAYKX010000245.1 GCA_012522155.1 Bacteroidales bacterium | reverse complement strand
TAACCTTTGTATCTCAGCCATTTCCATAATTCCTTCCAGGAACTCTTCTTGCCGTACATCAGTATTCCCGTACGGTACACCTTTGCTGCCATCCATACAAAGGCAGCAAAAGTTATCAGCATCAGTGTCATGGACACTATAAGCTGCCATGCCGGAACGCCAAAGGGTATTCTTGCCATCATCACTATGGGTGAAGTCAGGGGAATAAGTGAAAACCAGAATGCCACCGAGCTTTCGGGATTCTGCATCGTTCCAATGGCAACCAGCAGTGCCAGTACTATGGGTATTGTTACCGGCAGCATGAATTGCTGGGTTTCGGTTTCATTGTCGACAGCCGATCCTATGGCAGCAAATATTGATGCATACAGCAGATAACCCGTTATAAAATAAAAGATGAAGGAAAATATTATCAGCAGCCAGTTTTGATTTAATGCGCTGTCAAATATTTTTGCAAATTCAGCCATGTCGGGAGAAAGTGCCGCCTGATCCGCAGCCGGAAGCGCTGATACCTGTTCTGCAGACATTATATCCTGCGTGACGCTTTGTGTGATTTCCTGAATGCCGGTACTGTTCAGGATGCTTGATTTTACAATAGCTACTGCACCTATTGTCAGGAAAATCCATATCAGGAACTGGGTAAGTCCCACAAGGGCTATTCCTACAATTTTACCCATCATCAGCTCTGAAGGTTTTACTGAAGATATTATAACCTCTACAACACGGCTGGTTTTTTCCTCTATCACACCTCTCATTACCTGTGAACCAAAAATAAAAACCAGCATATACATCAGCAGACCTCCTATATAGGCAAGTGCCATGGAGATCCCCGTGCTTGTTTCGGTGGCTTTGCCTGTTTCATCAACCAGCCTGGTTGATACTGACACATTGGTACGTATCTGTGTCAGTATTGAATCGAGATTCTGAATATTGTAGGTAAGGAGCTTCTGTCTTTCCAGCTCCTTTTTCAGGGATCCCGAAATATGTTCAAGGAGTCCGATATCCGGCTGTTTCCTGGAATAGAGTATCGGATTGCTCAGGGCATGGGGTGACAGATAGAGAATCCCGTAATATCCGGCCTGTTCAAATGTGGTGATCAGGTCATTGATACGGACATTGTCGAGGTATACAAATTTTTCGTTCCTGGTATCAGGAATGGTATTTCTGAATATTCGTGTACCCTCTTCAATTACAGCTATCTGTTTATGGTCCTTGTCTCCGGAAAACATGATAAGCGGAATAAGTATTACAAATCCTGCCACAAGGAGGGGAGCCAGGATGGTCATTATGATAAAGGATTTTTTCCTGACCCGCGTGAGATATTCTCTTTTTATTATTATCGCTGTTTTATTCATGGTCCTGCTGGCTGCTTAGTTGATTATTACTCTTCCCCGCGTGATTCCACTACCCTGATAAATATTTCATTCATTGACGGCAGTGCCGGGTTGAATGAAATAATATTTCCCCTGTCAAGAAGGGAATTCAGAATCTCATTATTGGAGATTCCGTCAGCAGTTCTGAGCCGGATACTTGTTCTGCCGTTTCCATAGTTCCTGTCGATAATTTTGAACCGGCCGTTTTCTTCAAAATTCACATCACCGCTGAAAGTGAGTTCATATTCATTGGCTGCCCACTCGTTGCGTATCCCGCTTACACTTCCTTCCAGGATGGTTTTTGCCTTGTCGATAAGGCTTATATTATCACACAGTTCTTCCACCGATCCCATATTATGGGTTGAGAAAATTATTGTTGCACCCCTGTCACGTAAAAACAGGATCTCATTCTTGATAATATTGACATTCAGCGGATCAAATCCGGTAAAAGGCTCATCAAATATTATCAGTTTCGGCTCATGCAGGACAGTGGTTATGAACTGAACCTTCTGCTGCATGCCCTTGGACAGTTCTTCCACCTTCCTGCCCCACCAGTCAACAATTTCCAGTTTCCTGAACCAGTATTTCAGCCTCCGCATGGCCTCATGCTTTGACAGACCCTTTAACCGTGCGAAGTACAGAGCCTGTTCCCCGACTTTCATCTTTTTGTACAAGCCTCTTTCCTCGGGAAGGTAACCGATCTGTCTGACGTCTTCAGGCCTTAACCTTTTACCGTCAAGGTACAGTTCTCCGGAATCGGGACCGGTGATCTGGTTGATTATTCTCAGTAGTGTTGTTTTCCCTGCACCGTTCGGACCCAGTAGTCCGTATATGCATTTTGCAGGAACGGAAATACTTACCCTGTCAAGTGCGGTGAGATTTCCGAATTGCTTGGTAATGTTCACGGCTTCAAATAATGCCATTGAAGGAATAGTTTAGAAATAATAAGAAATGTAAATATAGAAAACTCTGCGGATCTTTATCGCAGCTTGTCTTAGTCGAAATAACCTCTCATCCTTTCAAAAAAGCCCTTGTCGGATTTGTCGGGCCGGGGGGTGAATGAGTCTGACTCCCTGAACTTTTCAATGATTTTTGATTCTTCGCGGGTCATGCTTTTTGGTATCCATACATTGACATTTACCAGCAGGTCGCCCCGTCCGTAAGCATTTACCTCCGGAAGACCCTTGCCCTTCAGGCGGAGTATTTTACCGGGCTGGGTTCCGGGTTCGATCTTTATCTTCACATTATTTTCCACGGTGGGTATCTCGACATGGGTGCCGAGGGTTGCATCCGGGATGCTTATGAAAAGATTATATATAAGATCATTTCCTTCCCTTATCAGTTCAGGATGTTTTTCCTCTTCAATAAGTACAAGAAGGTCGCCGTTGATTCCTCCGCGCCTGGCTGCATTTCCCTTTCCGGATATTGTCATCTGCATTCCCTTTGCCACGCCGGCCGGGATTTTTATTTTTATAATCTCGTCCTTTTTGACAATCCCCTCACCGTAGCAGACATGACATTTTTTTGTGATTGTTTTACCTTCTCCCCCGCAGGTGGGACAAATGGAAGATGTTTGCATCTGGCCCAGAAGGGTGTTGGTTATTCTTGTTACATGACCTGTGCCATGACATGTCTGGCAGGTGGAAATACTGTTGGAATCAGCAGCTCCTGATCCCCCGCAGGTGTCACAGCTGACGTATTTGTTTACCCGGATCTTCTTTTCTGTTCCGTTTGCAACTTCCTTAAGGCTTAGTCTGACTTTTACCCTGAGATTGGTACCCTTGTTGACCCTGCGGCTTCTCCGGCCTGAGGTAAAACCGCCAAAACCCCCGAAAGCATCACCGAATATATCGCCGAAAGAAGAAAATATATCTTCTACTGTCATTCCTCCGCCGGTGAATCCGCCGGCAGCACCCCCCATCCCTGCATGCCCGAACCTGTCGTATCTCGATCTTTTTTCATCGTTCGACAGAACTTCGTAGGCTTCAGCTGCTTCCTTGAAATTCTCTTCAGCTTTCTTGTCCCCGGGATTTTTGTCGGGATGATATTTCAGTGCCTGCTTTCTGTAGGCTTTCTTGATATCTTCCTTGGAAGCGTTTTTCGTAACACCCAGAACATCATAATAATCTCTTTTCTCCATTCTTTCCAGATTTCCTCATACTATGGACTGCCGGCAGTGGTGATGACCCGCGTGGCAGTGGCCGGTGAATTTATTCCCCGACAATCACCTTGGAATGCCTTATCACTTTGTCCAGCAGATAATATCCTTTCTGAATCACTTCAACAACCTTGCCTTTCCTGTTTTTATCCTCAACAGGCATTTTTCCCACGGCATCGTGGAGATCTATATTGAACGGAATATCCAGTGCCTCTACTTCGGAAATACCATTCTGTTTCAGAAAATCCAGAAATTTTATATGAATAAGGTCAATACCTTCCTTGACGGCATTGTGATCCCTTGCGTTCTCCATATTTGCCAGGGCCCTTTCGAAATCATCCATAAAGGGAAGTATCTTCAGTAAAACATTTTCTGAGGCGAATTTTGTCAGATCCATTTTTTCACGCAGGGTTCTTTTCCTGTAATTGTCAAATTCGGCTGAAAGGCGGATATACTTATCCTGCATCTCTGCCAGTTTTTCCTCCAGAAGCTCTTCCGCTGATACAACTTTGTCAGCTGTCAGCGCTTCCTCTTCAGCAACTGACACGGGCTGTTCGCCCGGGTCCGCTGTGGCAGAATTGGCCTCTTCAGCCTGGTCAATGGATTCTGTATTTGTGTTATCTTTTTTGTTCTCAGACTCTTCCCCCTTTTGATTATGTTTAGTATCCTCCCTGAAGCTGCTTTTCTTCTTGCTCATTATATTAATATTTCGATTTTGAGAATAATGCCCATCAAATAATCTGCCATGAAAACAGTCTTGACAATTTGGCAGGGCAGTAGTTACGCTTCCCGGGTTAAGCAGGCGGATACAGATGATCCGGGGAATATGGTATTTTGAATGCTGAGTGCTGTTTCATAGCGGGGAAAACCGGCTCTATGTATAATAAAAGTGCCTGTCAGTTCCGTTCAGTGCCGGTCGTCAGTGCTGGTCGGTGCCGACCGTCAGTTCCGGTCGTCAGTGCCGGTCAGTGCGGTTGTGACCTTTTTTCCTGCCGTATTGCTTGTTCTGTTGTTTTCCGTGTGATTTGCCATGTTGCTGTTTTCTCCTGGGCTGGGGCAGCAACTCTTTTATTTCCAGTATTTTTACACCTTCAGTAATTTTTAATTTACCTCCCGACAGCAGGTTCAGGTCTGAAATGATTATTTCATCACTTACCTGGTTTCTGTTCCATGTAACGTATGACTTCTTCATCTGGTTTACGATGAGGTTTGTGAGATATTCCTTTTCAGGACCCTCTTCCAGTTTGACGGCAGCATCAATCATCACTTCTATTAATCCGCCATAGTGGAGGAATCTTATGTTACCCTGCTTGTAGGGTATCTGATTTGGTTTTTCAGAAAATTTTCCCTTTTCGGGAGGAGGATAGGGTGAATCAATATCCAGTTCGAAATCTGCTATCAGAGCCAGATGATCCCACAGTTTATGCCTGAAATCCCCTTCATCGCGAAGGTGAGGATTAAGATTGCCCATAATATGTATTAATGTTCTGGCAGCCCTGTTCCTTTCATTCCTGTCCTTGATGGTTTTGATATGGTCAGCCATTTTCTGAACATTTCTGCCGTATTCCGGAAGGGCCATCCTTTTCCTCTGAGTATTGTAGTCGTAGTTCATCAAAATAAATGTATTTATCGCAAAGCTAATAATATAAAGCAAATAAGTCTCGTGTTAATATAATAAAAGAAGCTGAGAAATCCTCGTGGTATCATTATTCCCCTTCTTTCCTGTACAGTTCCCTGAAGCCTTCGTTGTGCCATAATTTCGTTTTACTCCCGCTTACCGGCGAAGTCTTTCCGGAACAGTTCCCTGAAGCCTTCGTTGTGCCTGTTCAGCAAGGACCTTGAGGTTTTTATGAATCTTTGCATCTGCAGGAAGTCATTTTTGTCCTGAAAAAACTCCGCTTTGTTTTCAAACTCATTGCATGGAAGGATATAGAAATTCCTTCTGCCATTCTCAACGGGAGTGTAAACCCATGTAAGATAATATCCTGCGTCGGTTATTACAACTGAACTGTCCCTGCGGGCGACTTCAATCCTTACCATTGAACCGCCGTCGGTAAGCGGCTTTCTCTGGTTTGAGACAAAATTTCCAAGGGAATAGGCTATTGCCTTGTTCCTGAAAATGGGATTGTCTTTTTTCCATATCATCTTTTGCAGGACGTGGGGATGGGAACCGATGATCAGGTCAGCCCCCCTGTAAAAAAAATAATTGGCAAGTTTTGTCTGTTCTTCCGAAGGAATAGTATCATATTCAACACCCCAGTGCAGTGCAAGTACGAGAAGGTCGGGATTCAGGGCCCCGGCTTTTTCGATATCAGCAGCTATTTTTTCCTTGTCCAGCATATTGACAACCACGGGCGGCGGAACGGGAATACCGTTTGTTCCGTAGGTATAATTGAGAAAGGCAACAGAAATACCGTTTTTATTTATCATCAGCGGCTGAAGGCTGTCTGCCGAGAGCTTGTCGCGAAATATTCCGGTATGCATGATTCCCAGACTGTCGAGCCTGGAGATGGTGCTCAGGATTCCCCTGTTTCCCCTGTCAGCCGTGTGGTTATTCGCAGTGAACAGGCATTCAATGCCTGCATTCATGCATGCCGCTGCAAGGGCAGGGGGAGAGCTGAACTGAGGATATCCCCTGTAGGGTGGCCCTGCAAGGGTAACCTCCAGGTTGGCAGCCGTAAAATCACAGCTTTCAATAATGGGTCTCACATATCTGAACTGGTCATCATAATTATATGATTTTGTTTCAGGATCCCATGCGGCCCTTATCTGTGTGTCATGTCCCATTATGTCGCCTATAAAGAGCAGTGAGAGTTTTTGCTCTTCATCAGCGGGCGGCTGACTTATGACCCTGCCGGCCGGTACAAGGAACAGCACGCTCAGTATCAGTACTGTTTTAAAAGTAATTGCAGAAAGGATTGTCCGGGATGCTTCCGTACCTGATTTTATTGCTTCCATCACAGGGCAAAGATAATTTATTTGTACATTTGTTTTCCCTTTTTGCTGTTTATTGTACTTAAACAGGTGGCAGTCATGGAAGCAGACAAAGATAGTCCGGGAATGTCCAGGTTCTCCACTGCATTCTCCGCGGCTGCACTGGCCGTGGTCTTCGGCTCACTCGGAACCAGTCCCCTTTATGCAGTAAGATCACTTGCCGGCACCGCTTCCGGAAATCCTGATGAATTACTGGTTTACGGAGGCCTGTCATGTATTTTCTGGACACTTACCCTTCTGGCCACCATCAAATACGTGTTTGTGTCACTGGAAGCTGGCAATAATGGCGAAGGCGGCATTTTTGCACTTTTTACCCTGATAAAAAGCAAGGCCCCCTGGGCCGCTCTGCTGACCATGACAGCCGGTGCAGCCTTTCTTGCCGACAGCGTGATTATGCCGGCGGTTACAATAACATCCTCAATAGAAGGGTTCAGAATGTTGAAACCCTCATTGCCTGTTTTTCCGATAGTTTTGATAATCATCACCGTATTGTTCTTTGTACAGCAGTTCGGGGTAAACAGAACCGGCAGGTTTTCCGGTACGGTGATGGCTGTATGGTTTGGCATCCTCGCATAACTCGGAATAAGCGGTATCACGGCCCATCCCGGTATTCTCAAAGCCCTCAGCCCGGCATATGCATATCATTTCATCAGGGAATACCCGGGCGGGTTCATACTGCTCGGTGCAGTGTTTCTTTCGGTAACCGGTGCCGAGATGATATATGCAGGACTGGGAACCTTCGGAAGCAGGAATATCAGGATATCCTGGACATTTGTCAAAACAGCATTGGTGCTGAATTATTTCGGACAGGGAGCATGGATATTGTCCGGCACGGGATCAGTCAGCGGAGGCAATCCCTTTTTCTCAATGATGCCTTCATGGTTTCTTGTTCCGGGGATAATAATTGCATCGGCAGTTTCTGTTATTGCCAGTCAGTCAATAATTACAGGATCATTTAACCTGATGGGTGAAGCTGTTTCACTCAACCTGTGGCCGAAAATCAAAATACTTCATCCCACAAAATCCGGAATCATTATCTATATTCCCTTTGTCAACTGGTTTCTCTGGATAGCATGCAGCCTTACCGTGGTCATTTTTCGGGAATCGCTTGATATGACAATGGCATACGGTCTGGCAATCAATATAATGGAGATAATGACCACCCTGCTTCTGTCGTATTACCTGCTGCAGAAAGGTATCAGTCACCGGCTTGTACTGATACTGCTGATGGTCTATCTGCTTGCGGAGGGAAGCTTCCTTACAGCAAACCTGAACAAATTCAGTTCGGGAGGATGGTACACCATTCTTATTACAACAGTATTTTTTTTCATAATGTACGGATGGTATTTCGGGCGGAAATTAAAGAACCGTTATATCACATTTGCCGATCTTGACAAATACCTTGATCTGTTCAGGGACCTGAGCAGGGATGAGTCAGTTCCCCTCTATGCCACAAACCTGGTCTATATAATAAAGGCAAACAGGGATGATCAGGTTGAATCAAAGGTGATCTATTCAATATTTCATAAACAGCCCAGGCGTGCAAAAACTTACTGGTTTCTTCATGTTGACAGGGTTGATGAACCTAACAGGTTTGATTACAGGGTAAAACAAATTATACCCGGACTGCTGATAAGGATAGATTTCAGAATAGGGTTCAAGGTTGATCCAAGGATCAATCTCTATTTCAGGGAGGTGATTGAAGATATGATGGAGGCAGGTGAGATATCACCTGAAAGCGGCTATGACTCCCTGAGAAAACATGGTCTGCAGGGTGAATTCATTTTTGTACTTATTGACAGGATAATGCTCCGTGATATTAAGCTGTCGGCTTCTGAAAATTTCACACTTATCCTTCATATGCTTGTAAAACAGCTTGGCCAGTCTGAAGAAATGGCTCTTCACCTTGATTCCACCAGCATTTTGGTGGAAAAGGTACCGATAATTATTGATCAGCCTGCCGGTCAAAGAATACGAAGGACACAACAGGATTAGCCGTTAGGGTGATCCTTCAGTTTTGTCAGGGATTTTTATTCTGAAAAAATTATCTTAATTTGGGAAAAGGTAAATTATTTAAACAACATTGCTTCAACAGGAACTAAATGAAAAAATTACTCAGCGCAGCAATTTTCCTGATCCTTCTTTCAGGATCTGCACAATCACAGGCCACTGCCTGGAAGCCTGCAGGCGACAAGATCACTACTCCATGGGCATCTGAAATAAATCCTCTCAGCCCCCTTCCGGAATATCCCAGACCCCAGATGGTGAGGGATTCCTGGAAGAATCTGAACGGATTGTGGGATTATGCTGTTACTCCGGCAGGCAGTGCCGGGCCTTCGGTTTATGACGGCAGGATACTGGTTCCCTTTGCTGTTGAATCGGCATTGTCGGGCGTCTGCAAAAGTGTCGGACCTGACAATATCCTGTGGTACAGGACAAGGTTCACCATCCCTTCGGATTTCAGAAGAAAAAAGGTACTTCTCCATTTCGGGGCAGTCGACTGGCAATCGGAAATCTATGTGAACGGAACATTTGTTGGTTCGCACCAGGGGGGGTATGATCCTTTCAGCTTTGACATCACCGCCTTTGTCAGAAGAAGCGGTTCACAGCTCCTGGAGGTGAAAGTCAGTGATCCGGCAGACAGGGGTCCTCAGCCCAGGGGCAAGCAGGTTCTCAATCCCTCGGGGATATGGTATACCTCGGTAACGGGAATATGGCAGACTGTCTGGATTGAAGCTGTTCCGGAAACTTATATATCTTCCACAAAACAGGTTCCCGATATTGACAGGGAGATACTGGAACTGGAAGTTGCCGTAGAGGAGGCTCTTCCGGGGGATATGATACGTGTTACGGCATGGGCCGGGGAGAGAATGGTTTCAGAATATGAAGCTGCTGCCGGGACAAAAATTGAATTGCCGGTGCCGGATCCCAGGCTATGGTCACCCGATGATCCCTTTCTGTATGACCTGAAAATTTCTGTTATGCGGAAGGGCAGGGTGACAGACGAGGTTAAAAGTTATTTTGCCATGCGTAAGATATCCCTGGAGCCTGATGCGGACGGCTGGCTGAGAATGATGCTTAACAACAGCTTTGTCTTTCAGTATGGTCCGCTTGATCAGGGCTGGTGGCCTGACGGATTATATACTGCCCCGACAGACGAGGCCTTGGTATATGATATTGTCAAGACAAAGGAGATGGGCTTCAATACAATACGCAAGCATGTAAAATCAGAACCGGCAAGATGGTATTATCACTGTGACAGGATAGGGATGCTGGTGTGGCAGGACATGCCCAGCGGTGACCTGGGCGGTAACCACTGGAACACCCGCCCGGGAATGGAGGGCGGATCAGACAAGATACGGACACAGGAATCGGAGATGATCTTTCTTAGGGAATGGAATGCCATAATGGATTATCTGTTCAACTTTCCCTGTATTGTTGTCTGGGTGCCTTTTAACGAAGCCTGGGGTCAGTTCAAAACTGAGGAAATAACCGGCCTGACGATGCAGAAGGATCCTTCAAGACTGGTGAACAGTGCGAGCGGAGGAAATTTCCATGAGGTCGGACATATTCTTGATCTGCATAATTATCCCGGTCCCGTAATGGCAAAACCTGAAATTTTTGGTACAAAACAGGCACTGGTCCTCGGGGAGTTCGGCGGACTGGGACTGCCTCTTGAGGGACATACATGGCTCGACAGGGACAACTGGGGATACAGGACTTTTCAGGATGCGGACACCCTTTTCAAAACATATTCAGCTTATCTCGACCAGATGGTTCCGTTTATAAAACGGGGACTTTCAGCGGCAATTTATACCCAGACCACTGATGTGGAGATAGAAACCAACGGTCTTCTGACATATGACAGGAAGGTGATGAAGCTTTCCGCGGAAAAGCTGAGGGCGGCAGCAGAGAAATTGTATGACGCTGCAAAAGCCGTTCTGTTCAGGTAAGGGAATGGCAAGTACGGCTCTCACTGATTTCGTGAGAGAATGATTAATGACCGGACAATATTGCTATATTTGCCGCCTTGTTCTTACATTTCAATATGGAAATAATTCAAACGGTTGTTGACTGGTATATGGTCAACCTGAACTATTTTACCGTGGCTCTGCTGATGGCCATTGAAAGTTCTTTTATTCCCTTTCCCTCGGAAGTGGTTATTCCCTTTGCTGCCTACAAGGCGGCACAGGGAGGACTGAACGTGTTCGGGGTGATTATTGCCGGAACAATCGGGGCATTGATCGGAGCGCTTTTCAACTACTATCTTTCACTTTATCTTGGCAGACCCCTGGTTTACAGGTTTGCTGATTCAAGGATGGGAAGACTGTTACTGCTTTCGAAGGATAAGGTGCAGCATGCGGAAGACTATTTTATCAGAAACGGTAATTCGTCCACTTTCATAGGAAGACTTGTCCCGGCAGTCCGGCAGCTTATTTCAATACCTGCAGGACTGGCACGGATGAATATCCGTAATTTCCTGCTGTATACCGCGGCAGGGGCAGGACTCTGGAATATCATCCTGGCAGTTGTCGGTTACTTTGTATATGAACTGAGGGATAAGATTTTACCCTATGTCGGTCATTTGCTGATCGTCCTGGGAATAGTGTTCGTTGTCTGGCTCATCATAAGGGGAAGATTGAACAGGAATAAGAACAAAAACGCCGGCGGTGAAAGTGGTCAGGATTCTAAAACCGGATCATAGATCCGGCTGTGACTGCCAGTTTACCCAAACACCGTGATGTGCCCGTGACTGCCAGTTTACCCAAACACTGATATGTGGTCGTGACCGTCAGCTCTGCCCAAATACCGTGATATGCCTGTGACCCTCTCCTGCATGAATGTATGCGGCAGTTATAGCAGATAATGCGATTTCTGGAAAAGAGGCATTGTTACCGGCTGACCCGAATATTTTTTTTCGTGGTCGAGAAGCCACTTTTTTCTTCTTACTCCGCCTCCGTAACCTACCAGGCTGCCGTCAGAACCGATCACCCTGTGGCAGGGAATGATGATACCTATTCTGTTTGATCCGTTGGCTCCTGCCACCGCCCTTACTGCCAGGGGATTATTTAATGCATCAGCCTGTTTCCGGTAAGAAATTGTTTCACCGTAGGGTATTTTCAGGAGCTCATTCCATACAGCCTGCTGAAAATCAGTGCCCGGTGTCAGAAGGGGAAGGTCAAACTCCGTTCTCCTGCCTGCAAAATATTCCTTCAGCTGCTTTTTCAGATGTCTGAGATGAATGTTACGGCCCTGTCTGATATCGGAATTCAGAAGTTTTTTCAGCTCACTGAGTTCTTTGGATAACTTTATACAATCCGCAAACTCCAGCATACAGATCCCTTCATTTGTGGCAGCAGCAATCATTTCGCCCAGGGGAGTGTTGATTCTGGTGGTTTTTATCATGACTTTCATATTTATATGTTCCGTCTCCGTAAACCCTGTCTTCTGTCTTTCCGGAATCCCGTTCCGTTTCTGCAAATCCCATTACCCGGCCTACTTACCCGCAGATTTTCCCGGACCTGATTTGATGTACTTGATATTGCGGAACCTCAGGGCTGACCAGTATTCATCGACAGAGACCATCCTTGTCCCGTGAAAGCCCATATCGTTAAGTGATTTCCAGCTTTTGTAGTACTCCGGTTCCCTTGAAAACTTTTTTGCATATTTCTTCGGATAACAGAACCACAGGGTTCCGTCTGCTGTCAGATTATGCAGGGCCAAAGGAGAGATATTGTTTACTTCCCTTATGGTGGTGACAAAAATTAACATGAAACTGTAAGCGCACCTCTGGTCTATCTCAGTGTCAATAATTACTTCACTGTACTTACCTGATACTTTTTCAAGGAACTCATCCCCGGCGTTTATTATGGCTATCCTGTTATATCCTTTATAATTGAGTTTGTTGAGCATACTTTCTGTCGCAGAATCATAGTGAACAGCTAAATTAGCAAAAAATTGAATCAGAGAAAAAAAGCTGTATCTTTGTGTCATCTGAAAATGGGGTGCCTTAATACTACGGGCTGAGATCATACCCTTACACCTGATCCGGATAATGCCGGCGGAGGGAAACAAACTCACATTTCAAGGCAGCCTGAAGATTAAAGTCCCGTATTCGGAAAATACAGGGTTAAAGCAGGAAATATCTTGAAAGATGAGTAGAAAGAGTATTTTGATTTTTATTGTATGCCTTTTCACTTTCCGGCAGTCTTTTGCTTTTCAGGAAGGTAATTCCGTGATCCGCGGTATGATAAGCGGAGAGGAGGGTGGGGCTCTTTCCGGTGCGGGCATAAGCATTGAGGGTACGTTCCGTGGAACACACAGCGATGAGGATGGTTATTATCATCTTGATGGTCTGAGAGATGGTGTTTATAGATTAAAATTTTCATTTGTCGGCTATGAACCGAAGCTTGTAAATGTTGATCTGGCCGGAGAGCTTGTTCTGGATGTGATTCTTGTGGAAAAGTCCTTCATGGCAGGTGAGGTCATTGTGAATGCAACACGGGCAGGCTCCCGTTCGCCAATGGCATATACCACGGTTGACAGGGAAGTTGTATCGAGACAGAACAGCGGCCTGGACCTGCCCTTTCTGCTTGGCCTGACTCCTTCCCTGGTTGAAACTTCCGAATCAGGCAACGGGGTCGGTTATACCAATCTCAGAATAAGGGGAAGTGATGCAAGCAGGATAAACGTCACTGTTGACGGTATTCCGGTCAATGATTCCGAATCACAGCAGGTGTTCTGGGTGAATCTCCCTGATATTGCATCATCTGTCGATAACATACAGGTGCAGAGAGGGGCAGGGACTTCTTCAAACGGTGCCGGAGCATTCGGGGCAAGCCTTAACATGCAGACCGCTACTGTGGGTAATGAGCCTTTTGCACAGGCAGGCATATCGCTAGGTTCTTTTAATACATCCCGTAAAATGATTGCTGCCGGTACAGGACTGCTGGCAGACAGGTTTGCTTTCGGGCTTAGATTTTCGGATGTGAAAAGTGACGGATATATTGACAGAACCGGCTCTGATCACCGATCGGCATTCATAAACGGTGCTTTCCGGAGCGGCCGGTCCGGCCTCAGGGCCAGTATAATCCTGGGGGAGGAACATACCGGGATCGGATGGCTGGGAGTTCCTGCGGAGATGCTTTCCGTTAACAGGAAATATAATCCGGCAGGGGAATATACCGGCACAGACGGTATTGTGCGGTATTATGACAATGAAAGTGACAACTACAGGCAGAACCATTACCGTATCATTTATGATACAAAAGCCGGTGAGAATTTTAGTTTCAGCACCGCACTTCATTATACAAACGGCAAGGGTTATTATGAACAGTATAAGGAAAACAGCAGTTTGTCCGCCTATGGTCTCCCGGAGACAGATCTGAATGGCTTTGTAATCAGCAGAAGCGATCTTGTCAGAAGAAAATGGATGAAGAACGATTTCTACGGACTGGTCTATTCCGTCAAATACAGGAATGAAAAGCTGGAGGGCATTCTGGGTGGAGGAGCCAATCACTATTCGGGTGACCATTACGGGCGGCTGATTTGGATGAGGTACAGCGGTGACCTGGAGAAGGATTATCAGTGGTATCTGAACAGCGGCATCAAGGGAGAATTCAACATTTTCGGGAAGCTTGAATATTTGCTGACCACGAAGCTTTCATTTTTTACCGACCTGCAGTTCAGACACATTAATTACAGGATGAAGGGTAAGGATGATGATCTGAAAGATCTTGACCAGAAGCATAATTTCCACTTCTTTAATCCCAGGGCGGGCCTGTTTTATTCCATTAACCGGAATCAGGATGTATATCTTTCCTTTTCCGTGGCTAACCGCGAACCCACCAGGACCGATTTCAAGGAAGCAGCAGATGATCCCGGGGCAACACCGAAACATGAAACACTTTACGATACGGAGCTGGGATACAAAAGAAGAGGCGAAAAATATTCCGTGACGGCCAACCTGTATGCAATGTATTACAGGGACCAGCTGGTCCCGACAGGTGAACTGAGCAGCACCGGCCGTTCAATCATGACGAATGTCCCGAAAAGTCACCGTCTGGGTATAGAATTGGTATCTGCCCTGAAGCCTGCAGCATTTTTCAACTGGGATTTCAGTATTACCCTTAGCCGGAACAAGATTTCCGGATTCACCGAATATTATATTGATTATAACACATCTGACTGGTCGGCGGAATATAAAAGCAAGGAGCTGGGGACGGTTGATATAGCATATTCCCCTTCCGTGACAGGAGTCAGTGATTTAAAGTTCAGGGTTTTAAAAAATACTGAACTGCATTTTACAAGTAAATATATGGGAAAGCAATATTTTGACAATACCATGAGCAGCCGGAGAAAGATCAATCCCTATTTTGTCAATAATTTCCGGATTGACTTTGAGCCTGTGGTCCGGGGATTGAAAAACACCCGCTTCCAGTTCATGCTGAACAATATTTTCAACAGCAGATATGAAAGCAACGCCTATGGCGGCAACTGGTATGAAGACGGAATTGAAAAGACCTGGGCCTATTATTTTCCGCAGGCAGGAATAAATTTCATGCTGAGGGCTGAGTTGCTGTTTTGAAAACTTTGGTATTGATTGTTTTCCGCAGGCAGGAATAAATTTCATGCTAAGGGCTGAGTTGCTGTTTTGAAAATTCCGGCAATTTATCGTGGAAGTAATAGGCTGGATATCAAAAAATTATATTGATATATTTGTTGCACTGACGGTGTCGTTTATGGAAGTAATAAGCTGGATATCAAAAAATTATATTGAAATATTTGGTGCACTGGCAGGTGTCGTCTATGTTTTCCTGGAAATAAGGCAGAACATCCTGCTGTGGCCGGTCGGCATAGTCACATCAGCAGTCTATTTATGGGTTTTTTTCACAGGCAGACTTTATGCTGAAATGTCTCTTCAGGCATATTATCTGGTTATCAGTATTATCGGATGGTACTGGTGGGGAAAGCAGATAAGGGAAAAACCCCGGACAGCATCTCCTTCTTCCGGCAGCCAGTCACGTGATAAGAGGAGAGTTTCGGGAGATGCGGGAGGAGAGCTCCGGACAGCAGGGGAAGGGGTGGGCCGGGAAATACATGACAGGAGCAGCCGGACAGAGGACCGGAAGGCTGAGCGGCTAAGGGACCCGGAGACCGGACAGCCGGGAGCCCCGGAGGCTGAAGAGCCGGTGAATACGGAGACCGGGAGGCCGGGAGAGGAAAAGGTGAAGGGAATTGAGGTGGTGGAGACAAAAAAGCTTGAAGTATCGCGAATCACATCCGGTCTGGCAGTGATACTGGCCATTATCCTGCTTGTGATCTGTACCGCTATCTGGTATGTTCTGGACAGGTTTACGGATTCTCCGGTTCCGTTATGGGATTCCTTTATTACTTCCTTTTCAGTAATAGCTACCTGGATGCTGGCGCGGAAGATTTATGAGCACTGGTACCTGTGGATCATTGCAAATTCTGCTGCCTTCGTCCTGTTCTTCACCAGGGGGCTGTATCCGACAATGGTGCTTTATATTATATATCTGATAATGTCGTTTGCCGGACTGGCAGCCTGGAAAAAAAGTCTGCGTACCGGCAGCTGATAATCAAATAAGAATCTGTCGCGCAAATCCGGTGCATATTTTTGTTTCCTTCACTGCATCAGACCATGGCTTGATGTCATATTCGGGTTCAGTGTCAGCATGGATGCCTGAATTTGTTTTGCAGATGGCAGCAAAGCATCTGCTGTTTCAATAAAAATCCTAACTTTATTGTCTGGCAGGAAACCCGGATATTCAGGTCAGTCTGTCCGGCCGGAGCTGTTCAGGGTAAATATTCAGAAAATGCTGTCGTTGAAAAAGATCAGATCATTTACACTCGTCCTTCTGTTGATCTCCTGTGCATACTGCAGGACGGTCAATGATAAAAGTATTATCTGCGAAGGGAGGGAAGCTGTTATTGAGCCCGACTATACTGATGTTACCATTCCCCCAAATATTGCCCCCATGAATTTCATGATAAGGGAGGAAGGAAGTTGTTACAGGATAAGAGTATTTTCCCCGGGCGCTTATCAGTTTATCATCAGGTCAGGCAAGGGAAAGGTCAGCTTTCCCGCCCGTAAATGGAAGAGATTGCTTGAAGAAAGCCGCGGGGACAGTATCGTGATTGAAATTTATTCTTCAGAGGGCAGAAAGGATATGAAACGCTATACTCCCTTTTCCATGCATGTTGCTGATGACCCTATTGATCCGTACCTGGCATACCGCCTGATCTATCCTGGATATTACAGCTGGTCGGGTATAAGGATAGTGCAGCGTTCGACCGGCAGTTTCAGGGTAAGTCCGGTTTTTAACAACCGGATGATGGAAAAGAACTGTGCCAATTGTCATTCCTTCAACAATAACAGTCCCGACAGGTTCATGATTCACATAAGGGGTTCGCTCGGGGGTACCTATTTTGCCGAAAACGGAAAAATAACCAGGACAGATCCTGAAATAGAGGGGATCCCGGGAGGGGCGACCTATCCGGCATGGCATCCGGGAGGGAGGTTCCTTGCCTTTTCATCCAATCAGGTGAGGCAGAGTTTTTATTCCGTAGCCGAAAAGGACATAGAGGTATTCGATCTTTTTTCTTCACTTATTCTTTACGACAGGCAGGAAAATAAAACTTTCAGTATCAGTGACAGAGATACTGCCGAATACCTGATGACCTTTCCCTCATGGTCACCGGATGGCAGATTTCTCTATTTCTGCAGGGCTCCCCAGTATGAATCGGGTTACAGTCCCGAAATGGAGGAAATACAGGCTACCCGCTACAATCTTGCCAGGAAATTGTTTGACCCGGATACAGGAACATTCGGGGAAACAGAAATAGTGTTCGACGCACAGGCGATGGGAAAAAGTGTCTCTTTACCCCGTATTTCCCCGGATGGAAGATTCCTTGTATGTACACTTGCCGATTACGGGACTTTCCCGGTACAGCATCGCGAAGCTGACCTTTACCTTCTAGATCTTGTAAACGGGGGAAGCAGCCGGATGGATATCAACAGTGATGAAACGGAAAGCTATCATACCTGGTCCGGCAACGGGAGGTGGCTGGTATTTAGCAGCAGAAGGACCGACGGCAGGAGCAGCAGGCCGTTTTTTGCATATATCGATTCTGAAGGCAGGCAGGGCAAGGAATTTATTCTTCCCCAGAAAGATCCGGACATATATGGCAGGATGCTGGAATCCTTCAATATTCCCGAATTTGTCAGCGGAAGGATCAAAGTGAAGCCGCGGGATTTTGTTGCTGCATCAAAAAATAAGATAGTACCTGCCCGGGCGGGTGACAGTGATGCTTCTGTGCTGATACCTGATGAAGCAAAAATAAGAGCAGCTGAAAAAGATAATGAAAGGCCTGTTCATTAGTGAAAGGATGAAAAAACAAATATCGGAAATGAGAAATTATTACCAGGCGGCTATTGTCCTTTTCTTTGTGGCAGTATTTTGTTATTTCTGTTTTCCGGGTAATTATGTTCTCTATTTTCAGGAGACCCAGAACCTTTTTCTCTATACAACTGACTATTTCACGGGCTACCTGGTCAAAAGCGGCGGACCTCTTGAATATGCAGCAAGATTTCTTGAACAGTTTTATGCGCTGAGATTTACGGGAGCACTCGTACTTTCGGCGGTACTGACCCTTACTCTTATCGTTTCTGTAAGAACCACCAGGCGGCTGATACCGGAAAACCCCTTTTACCTGCCGCTTGCCCTGATACCTCCGCTGCTTCTTGCAGTAATGCAGGCGAATTATTATCATCTGATGGAGTATAATCTGGCTTACCTTGTTGTTATGGCCTTATATCTTGCCGTGGTTTCATCAGGCCTGAGATACAGGCACCATCTGATAATTTCTGCCTTCCCCGTGTTATATTATATAATTGGTGCATATACATTGATCTTCATGATGATGTATATTGTACACAACATCTGTTTTGAAGACAAAAAGAGGATGACTGTCAGGATTATGGCAACAGCTATTGCAGGAGCCGTGGTATTTATTCTCTTCAGGAAGGTATTTTTCCTGCAGCCGGCAGGACAGATCATATTTTCACCCTTTCCATTGCTTGAAAATCCTTTTTACAGGACGCTCTTTATCCTGCTGGCAGCCTGCATGGTTTTTTATCCGTTGATATTCAGGGTAGCGGCAGGCAGGGGAACAAGGCATGTGAGCAGACCTGTTTATCCGCTTGCAGCTTCCTTTTTTTTATTTCTTGCTGCCATATATTGTGTGTTCAGGATATTCAGTCCGCAGACATCACGGGTGGTGGAAATAGAAAGGCTGGTATTTTCCGGAAAGTTTGAAGAGGCTGTGAGACTGCATGGAAAAAAACCTTCGAGAAACCTTATAGGGCAATATTTCTACAATTATGCTCTCTCGGAAACAGATCAGCTGTGTGAAAGACTGTTTGCCGGGAGACAGGATTTCAGTGCCGGAGCACTGGTCCTGCCATGGGGTGGTGAACATCTTAACAGGGGAGGGTATTTTTATTATTCTGTCGGACTGGTCAATGAAGCCCGTCGCTGGGCCTATGAAGAGATGACAGTTTATGGCATACGGCCGCAGAACATGCAGATGCTTGTACGTACAAGCATTCTTAACGGAGATATCAGAATGGCCGGGAAATATCTTAAAATACTGAAACGTACAATTTTCTACAGGTCCTGGGCTAAAGAATATGAGAAACTGGCAGTGGACCCGGAACTTATCGGATCGCATTCCGATCTCGGACCAAGGGCAGATCTCCTTCCCCGTAACAGCTTTTTTATCCAGTTCAATGAGCCGCAGAATAACCTTCCCCTGCTTCTTGAGGGGAACCCTGAAAACAGAAGAGCCATAGAATATTATCTTGCAGGACTTCTGCTTACCGGGAAGGTTGAAATTATTGTGAATAATATTTCCGGACTGGAAGAGTCGGGCTATACCAGTATTCCCCGCCACATAGAAGAGGCAATACTTGTTTATTACAACAGCACCGGTGTTTTCCCGGATCTTGGAGGCTTGCGGATGAACAGGGAAACGGCGGCACGTTTTGACAGATATTTTAAAGCCTATCTTGCCGCCAGAAATGATCCGTCAACAATGAAGGACAAGCTGGAGAAGGAATTCGGCAATACTTTCTGGTATTATTTTCATTTCAGGTAATCTGTGTTTTCACCGGGTCCGGGACAGAAATGTAAAAGGAGGCTGCCTTTTTGAGGCAGCCTCCTTCCTGCTTATAGTTTATTTATTCTGTTAATAGTATGAACTTTGTGTGAGTACTCCTTTTTGGAGGTCAATCTGGCTTTGCGGCAATGGCCAGTAGGTATCTTCACCATCCCTGAACACAGCAGGTGTCTTTCCTCCCATAAATGACCTGAAACTCTGGTCATGCAATATGTAGGCATTCAGTACCGGTTCGAGAATACCCCAGCGTCTGAGGTCGAAAAACCTGTGGTTCTGTGTTGCAAATTCAAGCCTTGTCTCCTCCTGGATAGCTTTCATCGCATTGGCAGCGTTGTCAAAAGGATAGAGTCCGCTAACGTCAGGATAAGGTTCGATCAGGTAATTTGCTGCCGGCTGATCCCAGTCAACCGGTGAGTCTGAAGTAATATTCTGATAGACCAGGCAGCGTCCCATTACCGGAGTGCTGTTTTTGGCGCGTTCGCGAATCATATTGACATAGTCCCTGGCAAGGTCCAGCTGCCCGTCAGCCACTGCACATTCAGCCCTCCACAGGAGTACGCTGGCATAGCGGAGTATCCTGAAATTATTGCCATTATAAAAACCGGATCCGTTAAGGTTCAGGACCTGCTGATGTCTCTTGTGCATGAAGATTTTTGTCATATAGGGTCCGCCGTTAGGCTGCTCACGAATCCAGTCATTGCCCGGATGTATTCCCCAGCCGAGGAAATCGACCCCGCGACGGGCTATGAGCCAGTCAACACGCGGATCAAGCGGATGCTCGGTAGGTTCAAAGTAATCCTCACTGTCCAGTCCCATGTCATTTTCAATAGTGACACGGTCTTCCACATTGAGTATGGGAAGTCCGTCGTCGTCAACCTGGTATGCTTCGAAGAGCCACTGTGATGGCTGATAGAAACCCCATCCTCCGCAGCTTGAGGGACCCAGCTGGTGGAAGTTGCAGCCTGAACCGTTAACAGCGGAATGAGCTGTGGCGGATGTAGAGCATTGTAATTCGAAGATCGATTCGGAATTGTTTTCATTCTCCATGTCGAAGTTGTAATAGAATTCCGGCGCAAGGCTGAATCTTCCGCTGCTGATGATCTGGTCGAGAAGTGGTTTGGCCTCCCCGGGCTTATTCTGATACATAAAGGCCTGTGCTTTCAGAGCCAGGGCAGTCCATTTGTCAACACGGCCTGCCTCTCCATTTATTTTCGTTTCCGGCAGATTGTCTATTGCATATTGCAGATCAGCCTCTATTTCGCTCCATCCCGCATCCGTGTTCGGAACATCCTCGGGTGCCAGGTCTCCCAGTTCGACACTGGTCTTAACATAAGGTATTTTTTCAAATATCTTGTTTGCCTGCATGTGAAACCAGGCTCTCAGCAGCTTAAGCTCGCCCTCCATCGATTTTGCCCTGTCATCAGTAAGGGGGGAGGCACCTTCCTGTGTTTCCCAGAGGAATTCAAGAGTCACATTGGCACGGGCAACCCCGTCGTAACAGGCATTCCACCTGTTTTCGAGATAGGGGTTGTTTGGGAGTGCCTCATATCTCTCAAGAAGGTTGAAGTTGCTCTGGTCTCCCGCTGAAGTACCTTTGTAGCAATCGTCGGAACATGCTCCGGCATAAGTGAAATCGCTTGCCATAGCAGCACCGAACATCGACTGCTGTCCGTTCTGAATCCTCTCGTAAACACTGATGACAAGAGATTCCATCCCTTCCGGAGTCTTCATCACTGATCCTGCTGCAACACCGGGTGGTTCTTTGGTAAGGAACTCTTCACTGCAGGAATATATCATAAGCAAACTACCGAGAAGCAAAGTCAATGATAATAATTTAATTGTCTTTTTCATGTTTGTCGTTTTTAAAATTCTTAGTAATGGAACACTAAAGGCCGAATATTATCCCGAAGAGAAATTGCTTCGGAGTAGGCCATGCACCCGAATCGACTCCCATATTGATGCCTCCGGTGGAAACTTCGGGATCGAGTCCTGAATACCCGGTAATGGTGAACAGGTTGGATCCCTGGAAATAAAGCTGAAGGTTACTGAATCTGTTGTTCAGGAGCCTGTTGAAGTCATATCCTAATCTCAGGTTTTTCATACGCAGGTAGGAAGCATCCTCTACAAAGAAAGTGGACGGTTCCTGGTGTGGGGTGTCATTATTGTAAATGACAGGCATTTTGGCATCCTTGTTATTTGCAAGATGAGGACTTCCCCATGACTCATAAAGCCTTTTCCTGCTTTTTCCTGATGCGAACTGGGTAAAGTCAATAAACCTGCTCACGTAGTTAACCATTTTGTTGCCTACAGAAGAATAGAGTGTTGACGATAAGCTGAGGCCCTTGAAGCTGATGCCCAGATTCAGGCCTGCTGTAAAATCAGGATGTGGTGATCCGATGTAGGTACGGTCATTAGCATCGATCCAGCCGCTGTTGTCAACATCTTTGTATTTGAAATGACCCGGAGCGTTGTATGTCCCGTCCTGCCCGAAAGCCTTGGGCCATGAATCAACTTCAGCTTCCGACTGGAAGATCCCCTCCACAACATAACCGTAGAATTCTGGGAAAGCCCTTCCTGTTTCGGTTCTTGTATATGGCTTTTCCCTGAAGGAGCTTCCCTGGTAGAAATCTGCTTCAACATCTGTAAGCTTCACGACTTCATTCTTATAGCGGGAAATTACCAGGCCTACATCATATGTGAGATTTCCGGCCATTGCACTGTTGTTGTAGCCCAGTTCAATGTCAAAACCGGTGTTCTTCATCTGACCGATATTGATGGAAGGTCTGGAAGCCGTTCCAAGAACGAGCGGCAGCTGTTTTGGATAGAGCATGTCTTTTGTGTTCCTCTGCCACAGGTCAAGGGTAAATGTGAAGTTTTTAAGAAGTGTTGCATCAATCCCGATATTGGTGGTTGTGGTCGTTTCCCATTTCACGTTGGGGTTTCCAAAAGTCGACTGACGGAAGCCGGTTGTAAAATCCGTATTGCTGCCGGTCATGCCATAGTTTGCATGTGATTCGTGGGTGGCGAAATTTGTATAGGAGTTATAGTTACCCATGCGGTCGTTGCCAACAACACCAAATCCCACACGTACTTTCAGATCATCCATCCATGATTTTGCAGAAGCCATGAAAGCTTCCTCGGTTACCCTCCAGCCGAGTGAGAATGCCGGGAAGACACCATATTTCTCGGTTCCGAAACGTGATGAACCGTCACGCCTTACCACTGCCTCTACCATGTACTTGTCTGCAAACTGATAATTTACACGGCCAAATATTGAGAAGAGACTGTACTCGCTGTATCCGTCGGAGCCGCCATATGGGCGAAGACCTGTTCCCAGAGTCATATAGTTGATATCCTTGAAGTTAAACCAGGATCTGTTTGCGTTTAGACTTTGACTGTTGGCGTCATAGGCCTCTGTTCCTGCAATGGCCTTGATGTTATGCCTGCCGCTTATGATAGAATACTCGACCGTGTTTGTCCAGGTCCAGTTAAGGGAGAAGGCCCCGCTTATTGAATAAGAATCGTAGGTGCCCCGTTCAGCAGTTGCAACTTCAACAAAATTATAATCCTGTGATCTCTGACCGTAGGTATTTATCCCGATAAGGCTTTTCAGGGACAGGCCCTTCAGTACATTGAACTGAATGAAGGCATTGCCGCTGGCAGTCAGCCTGCGTGTATTGTCCCACTGATTAAAATACTGAAGAAAGCGGACATTCTGGGAGTTGCCCATGTTGGATGCCCTTGACCCGGCGAAATTAACTCCTGATTCATCGTAAACAGGAACTATTGACGGCATTCTGTAACACCATGAGACAAGAGATGTCTCAGAATTGTCGGTCTGATGTCCGTAACTGGTATAGTACTGGACTCCTACATTTGTACCCACGTTGAGCCATGATGCAGGAGATGAAGTAATATTGGTACGGAAATTATACCTGTCGAAACCCGTATATTCAAAAATGCCTTCATCCCTGGTATAGCCCAGCAGGAATGCATAGGAGGTGTTCTGTGATCCTCCTGCAATATCCATTGTATACTCCTTGAATGTTGCATTTCGTGTTGCTTCACCGAACCAGTCGGTTCCCGGGCTTGACCTGGTTATGAGGTATGTGTCTGTCCCGTCCTCAATTTCCATTTTATTGTCATATAATGACATATCTGCTCTCGGGTCTCCCTGCATTCCCGCGGTGGGGAAAATATAATATGGTATTACAGGTGTCGGACCGCTGCCAAACTGGGAATGGGTGTAGTTTTCAATTCCTGCATTTTTCGCCTCAAGCCATAGCATTTCAGCCCACTCCTGGGCATTCAGCAGGTCGTAGAACTTGCCGGGGGAAGTAATTCCCTGTCTTACATTTACGTTAAAACTTACTTTCTGATTTTTTTGTCCCGACTTTGTTGTTACGAGGACAACCCCGTTGGCGGCCCTTGCTCCATAGATAGACTGGGCAGCCGCATCTTTCAGAATGGTAATGGACTCCACATCATTGGGGGAATATGTGCCACCCGGTACCCCGTCAACGACATACAGGGGATTGGAGTCGTTGATAGTGGTCATTCCCCGGATACGGATCGTGGCACCTGCACCTGGTGTATGCTGGTTCAGAATGGTCACGCCCGCAACCTTTCCCTGGATACGCTGGATCGGGTTAATGGCAGCACTTTCTGAGAGGGCTGCGGCACTTACGGTGGAAACAGATCCTGTAAGGGATTTCCTTGCCATGGTGGAATAACCCACAACCACAATCTCGTCAAGAGCAGAAATTGCTTCGGCAAGAGTAACATTAATCACGGTCTGTGTACCTACTGTTACCTCCTGCGTTATAAATCCGATAAAGGACAGGCTTAGTACCGATTCTGCAGAAGTAACGGTAATGGAATAAAAGCCGCTTGCATCCGTAATGGCACCATTAAGTGTACCTTTCTCAAGGATGTTCACTCCGGGAATGGGATTACCGCTGTCATCGATAACCCTTCCGGTAATTTGCCTTTGTTGAAGACTGTGTGCTGTGTCATTTCCGTCATCAGGCGTTAAAGCCAGTGTGAACGGAACAAACATAACGGTCACAATCAGCAACAGTACGATTCGTGAGATTTTCTTTGTCATACTTTTAAGGTTGGTGATTAAATAGTTAAGTAACTTGTCATTAAGAGCTCAGGAAAAAACCCGGGCAAGGTGGCAGGAAAAGCCACCCTAAAGGATAGGGCAGAATGTTTCATACGCAATCAGGTTTGCTTTAGTTAATTCGATCAGAAATGTAAGGTAGGATTATTTTTTGAGATAACAAATGAAAAAGAATTTTTCTTCCGGTTCGTCCGGGTCCGGCTGTTGAGGGTCCGGCCGTTGAGGGTCCGGCCGTTGAAGGTCCGGCAGTCAGGGTCATTTTTTCCGGAAACAGTATTCCTGTAGCCCCGGATTTTAGGCCTGTTTGTTCCGGGGCTTCAGGTATAGCGGGAAGTATTCAAATAAGAATCTGTCGCGCAAATCCGGTGCATATTTTTGTTTCCTTCACTGCATCAGACCATGGCTTGATGTCATATTCGAGTTCAATGTCAACATTGATGGGCCATTTCTGCTTCTTTAGCAGCAGAAGTATATCAGCAATCGGCACTTCACCCTGACCCCATACCTGGTTGGTATTTGCAGGATCCGTTTCCGGACCGGTTTTATCTTTAAGGTGAATACTGTAGATGCGGTCGTGGTATTTTTCAATTATGGAGTTGGGATGAATACCCGTTGAACCAAAGAAATGGCCGGCATCAAAATTCATCATCACTGCCGGGGATACTGCGAGGAAGGGATCATAGCTGAAGCCCGGTGTGGCAAACTGCATATGGTTGTGGAATATGGCATACATTCCGTGTTTGTGTGCAGCCGGACCAAGTTTTGCGACAGCCTCTTCTCCGATTTCTTCAGTAACACCTCCGGCCCCCATTGCTTTTGCTGCCCTGAAGGCATAGTCAATTTCCTCATCCGACCACCGGGCGGGAGAGAATTTAACTATATGAACTTTTATGCCGGCATCATTGAATAATTTTCGTGCCTGCTCCACCCTGGACATCGGAAGTGAAAGGCGCCAATCCTTCAGATCCTGATTGTATTTGGTGATTGCGGCTTCCTGTTCGGGAGTTCTACGCGGTCGTTGACCGGGGGTGCCAGCGGGTTGCTGGCCGGGAGTGCCCGGAGGGCGCTGACCGGGAGTGCCGGTGGGTTGCTGGCCGGGAGTACCCGGAGGGCGCTGACCGCCGGCCTGGGGCGGAGGACCAAACATTCCGGCCATGGGATTTTCAGGAGCTCCCAGCCAGGATTCCAGGTCGCCGCTCATTAGCTCAATGGAACTGAGACCTGATTGCCGGCAATATTTTATGATGTTTTCAATTCCGCCCGGCATGCTCCTCCAGCTGTATGTAATTGCACCTATCTGCACTCCGCCGAAATTTGAATCAGGAACAGGGGCAGGCACCGGTACAGGTGAAATGGCAGGTTCTTTCATAACGGCACCCTTCAGGGCTGATGCGGGTACAATGCTCAGAGCCGCAAGTGCGGTACCGTTTCCGATAAATTTACGTCTTGACAATTTCATATTTTCAGGGTTATAGTTTAAGTATTTCAGTTCTGCGATCACCATAAATATAAGAAAAACATTTTTTTATTACCGGAACTTTTAATGAATTAAATATTAAATTGTTTTTTTATCCGGCGGTCAGAGTTTTTACTGATATTTGAGTTTTATTTTTCTGACATAACAATCACAGATGCCTGAATATTCAAAAACAATTATTGTTGCTGACGGATGTTTTCCTGTTCATGATATTCCCCTTAAGTATCTCAGAAATGCAGAAAGGATTATCTGCTGTGACGGGGGTGCGGATCAGCTGATAAAGACCGGACTGCTTCCCGTTGCGATAGTCGGGGACCTTGATTCAGTATCGCCGGAGCTTGCGGGAAAGTACAGCGACCGGCTGTATCCCTGCAGCGACCAGGAAACAAATGATCTTACCAAGGCAGTAAGATGGTGTACGGAGAGAAACTACAGGGATCTGGTGATACTGGCAGCTACCGGAAAACGTGAGGATCACACCATAGGCAATGTATCACTTCTTGTGGAATATGCCGCGGAGGCAGAAGTGATGATGGTCACTGACTCGGGTATTCTGCGCCCCTGTCTGAAATCCTGTACTTTACAGGCAGTTCCCGGGCAGCAGATTTCAATTTTTTCAATTAATCCAGAAACCGGAATCAGTTCACGCGGACTTGTTTATCCCCTTACAGGGAGAAAGCTGAGAAGCTGGTGGGAGGGCAGCCTTAATGAGGCTTCCGGTGAGATCGTTGAACTTCAGTTTGAAGGCGGAGCAATAATAGTTTTTACGGCTTTTTAACTTCAGGTTTCCCGGGCAGATGAGCGGTGCTGCTGGTTTACTGATCAGGTGCAGGTTTCCAGGGCAGATCCGGATGCTTATGAATTTTTCTCCTTGACCAGGTTGATAAGCTGTACCCGGTTTCTGACATTTGTTTTGGTGTAAATACGGTGAGTATGATCTTTTACTGTCTGAAGGGAAATAAAAAGTCTTTCAGATATTTCCTTGTTGCTGAGTCCCTTGCATATTTCTCTGATAACATCCGATTCCCTGGGGGATATCCCGTATTTTCTGCAGAATTCTTCAAAGGGCTGGTCTTGTGCGGACTGATCCGGGATTGAAGGCAATAATGCAGCATAACTCAGAAAGAGGGGAAGGAAAGTATTTCCGGAAAAAAATAAAAAAATAAAAATCAGTCCGGTCCATGATCCTGTTGTATAAAAAACAAGAGGTATACACTGGATCACTGTTATCAGCGGCAATAACAATGCAAGCATCCGTATATCCCCTTTACGTGTCAGTATGCGACTTCTGCCGGTCAGGAGGATTATGTATGAAGCCAGCAGGGCAAAGGCCACGTTCATGACAATGAAATAATTCCTGATAAGGGATTCCTGTCCGGCTGAATTTTCCCGTGCAATATAATATCCGAGGAGAAACAGGAGTGAGAAATTCAGGATCAGGAATCCGGGAACAAAGAATCTGATCTTTTGCCGGCCTGCTATCGACCATGAGAACTGTATCAGCATCAGCCATGCAAAAACAAGGAATGGCAGTCCCATCAGCAGTGAGATGTCCGAGAACCTGGAATGGAGTCCGGCAGGAAGGTGAGGTGTAAGGAATGTTTGTATCACTGCCTGGCCCCAGATGCCGTAAAACCCAAATGTAAATATGAATACCTGGAAATACAGAAGGAAATTGAATGTGTCCGACCGGTAATTCTTTCTCAGCCGTAATCCGAGAGAGATTCCCAGGGATGCCAGTGCCATGGAAAAAATAAAAACCAGGAGAGAGAGAATGGTCAGCATATTATTGTAATAAGGTATGAAGTTAGGATAAATTGCGATTTTAAGCACAACTTTGGTATTGCAATGCATACTTTGGTAGTGATAATGAAAATCACTACGATAGTATTGGGCCTGTCAGGAAATGATGCTTTACATTTGATGCAGACATTAAGTGTGAATAATTAAAATCTGAACAAGATGAATTCAACAACAGAAAATGGAAAAGTAAAAGCAAGAAAGTACAAACTGTATCCGACTTTCGGAGACAGTTACGGAACAGGCTGGAATGTAATGCTTGACAATTTCCTCAGGCTCCTGCTGGTTGTTTTTGTACTGGGGATACTTACAGGGCCAATGAAAGGAATGAATTTCTGGTCCGACGGCGGAAACCTGAAGCATTTGCACCCGCACTGGGACGGCAGCTGGGAGCAGTTGTTCGGAATAGCATCCGTCGGGGCATTTGCCTTTTTCCTGATGCTGATAGCCCTTGCCTATACATTCCTGGCTCTGCCGGTTGTAAGATACGGATCCAGAATGATCTTTGTGGAATCGGTGAGAAAGAGCAAACCGGATTTCGAATGGCTCATCAGGGGCTTCCGGACAAACTATCTTAATATTATCCTTGCCAATCTGCTTGTCTTTGCTCTGGTTATGATAGCCTTTTTTGCGCTGATCATACCGGGAATAATAGTGGCATGCCGGCTTGTCTTTGTGCCTTATATCGTAATGGATAAAAAGCTTGATCCGATTGAATCCGTTGAACTGAGCTGGAAGATTACACGGGGACACGGCTGGACAATATTTCTGATGGGATTTGTGGCATTCTTCATTTATATTCTTGGAATGCTCCTGTTTATTGTGGGAATATTACCTGCTTCAATATGGGTGAAAAGCTCATTCGCATCCATGTACCAGTCGGTACTTGCGGTTCATGAAAAAGCGGATAGCGGTCCGCAGTGAAATAGATTTTGAAATAGCGGCAATCAGTTTTCCTGCAAATCAGAATTGCCAGAGGGTGGTTACGGTTCATGAAAAAGCGGATAGCGGTCTGTCATCAGATTATCCGTAAGTCTTATTTATATCTTTCTCAGTTTGGCAAATCTCAGCAGCAGCTTTTTTCTGCCGTTTTTCTCAAAATCTACCGATGCCGTATTGTCAGGGGCTTCACCTTCAAGGGAAACAATGATCCCCCGTCCGAATCTCTCATGTATAACCGTGTCTCCCTCGTTGAATTCCTGTACACCGGCAGGACCTGATGCTGGTGAGGACTGTGATATTGCTCTGCCCGTGCTGCGGAATTTTTTCAGGCGGGCAGGAGGAGGGCTATAGCCTCCCGGTCTGTCACTGTAGCCCCCCGGTCTGTCACTGTAAAGAGATGATTTGTCTGATGCTGCCCTTGCGGAACGGAAGGGCTTTCCGCCGGTCTGGGGATAATGAATATATTTTTTGTCAATTTCCTGCAGAAACCTGCTGGGATTGCTTCTTTCAAGATTTCCCCACTTGTACCTGTTGAGGGCATAGCTCAGCACGACCTGCTTTTTTGCCCTGGTGACAGCCACATAGAAAAGCCGTCTTTCTTCCTCCAGTTCCTTTTTGCTGCCTGAAGACATTGGGGAGGGGAAAAGGGTATCTTCCATTCCGACTATGTACACATAGTTGAATTCCAGTCCTTTGGCAGAATGCATCGTCATCAGGGTAAGCTTTTCCCTGTCCTCTTCCTTTTCATTATCCTGATCGGTAAGCAGGGCGACGTTTGCAAGGTATGCAGCAAGTGCCGAAGGTTCACCATTTGTTTTTGCAGCTTCGGTAAAAGCCTTGATACCATTAAGGAGCTCCTCCATGTTTTCATAGCGGCTGATCTCTTCCGGCATTTTCCCGTCTCTCAGCTCTTTCATTATTCCCGAGCCATATGCAATTTCCCTGGCCAGGGTGTAGGCCTCCTTTTTTTCGCTGTCAGGAAAAAATGAACTGATTAAAGTGCTGTATCCTGAAAGTTTCCTGACTGTTCCTGCATTGAAGTGTTCCTGCAGTGTGCCGGTATCACTGATGATGTCCCATGCCGTAACATTCAGGTTTGCAGAAAGGTTCAGCACTTTCTGTACTGTAACGCTGCCAATGCCTCTTTTGGGGTAATTAACCGATCTTTTGAAGGCCTCCTCATCACCGGGATTGATTACCATCCTGAAATAGGCAAGGATGTCTTTTATCTCCCTGCGTTCATAGAATGAAACACCGCCATATATTTTGTACGGTATGTTTTTTCGCCTGAGTGTCTCTTCAAAGATACGGCTCTGGGCATTTGTCCTGTAAAGAATAGCAAACTCCTCCCATTTAAGCTGGTAGGTGAGCCTTTTATCAAAAATATCCGATGCTATGTTGAATCCTTCCTCCATATCGGTCATTGCCTGCATGACCATTATTTTGTCGCCTTCCTCATTCTTTGAAAAGACGGTTTTATGGATCTGTCCCTCATTGTTTGCTATTATTTCGTTTGCAGCATTCACGATGGTCCGGGTGGACCTGTAATTCTGCTCCAGCTTGAAAAGGCGGGAAGAGGGATAATCATCCCTGAATTTCAGTATGTTTTCAATCCTTGCTCCCCTGAAGGAATATATGCTTTGGGCATCATCCCCGACTACACAAATATTTTCGTGCTGTGCAGCAAGTTTTTTTATTATCAGGTACTGGGCAAAGTTGGTATCCTGGTATTCATCCACAAGTATGTATCTGAATTTCTGCTGGTATGATGCAAGTACATCCGGAAAGTCCCTGAGCAGTATATTTGTATTAAGGAGAAGATCATCAAAATCCATTGCATTTGCCCTGAAGCATCTTGTGGAATATATCCTGTAAATATCGGACATAAGCGGTATTTTGCATGACTTGTCATATTCCTGCAGGGAAGTGTCAGCGGCATACATTCCGGAGGTGATGAGATTGTTTTTTGCAGCTGAGATCCGGGCTGCAATCATCCCGGCCTTGTAAATGTTGTCATTAAGACTGAGCTCTTTTATGATTGTCCGGATAAGGCTTTTTGAGTCAGATGTATCATAGATGGTGTAGTTGGGCTGGTATCCCAGCCTGTCGCCTTCCGTCCTGAGTATCCTTGCAAAGATTGAATGAAAGGTTCCCATCCACAGGTATCTCGCTGTTTCGGAACCTGCTATTGCGGTTATCCTGTCCTTCATTCCGCCGGCTGCCTTATTGGTAAAGGTAAGGGCCAGTATCTGGCTTGCGTGTACGCCGTTGTGCAGAAGATGTGCTATCCTGTAAGTCAGGACACGCGTTTTTCCGGAACCCGCTCCGGCAATGACCAGGGCCGGACCTTCGGTATTGATAACCGCTTCCCGCTGGGATTCATTCAGTTCGTCAAGATAATCACGGGTCATGAGTTATTTGGTATTACAGATTACCGGGATGGCAAATTTAATGAAATCAATTTCAGGGGAAGGGAAAATTGTCTGTTTCTGATTTATTTTTATCAACACGGTAATGCAGGCAGAAATCCGGAACAGCCGCAAAGATACAAAATTCCACAACGATAATGAATGTCCGGAGCCGGCTGTTCAGGAAAGCGGATGTCAGGCAGCAGGTCGTGGGACAGCTGATTTGAAACTTATTTTTATTATTATTGCAGAGTGTTATACAATTAAGCTCAGTGTAACCGTTTATTAGAAAAATCCAATACTGCCTGTGCGTTTCTGTATTTCAATATCCCTGTTCTTAATTCATTATTGTCTGTTGGCCCAGCTGGTTTCGCCGGATGCGGTTTCCATACGTTACACCTCCTATCCTTCCGCACCCGGAACAAGGGATCAGATCTTTGTTTACTGCAGTTCCTCAGCTGCGCAGAAGGGGAGCCTCAATGCCATTATTCCCGGAAACAAGGCTCCTTCCGATTTTGCATGGTACCGCTGGAACACTGCAACCAGCAGTTTCAGTATAGCGGCAAAGACAGAAACGGCTGTCCGCAGCTCATCCCTCGACAATCTTGATCCCGGGGGCTACAGGGTGGTCATCACCGGTGATTATGACACTATGATGACTGCATGGATAGTATTTGACGAAGCTCCCTTTGTTTCGGCAAAACTCATGAACCCTATGAAACATTGTAACTATGTTGCTCTTGACGGAACTGCCGGTGCCACTGTAAACTCCTTCAGCTATTTTGATCCCTATGACGGCAGTGCCCTGGGTCTGAAAAATGAACTTGACTTTCTCTGGTCGTCAGTACCGGAATCATCAATCCCATATCCTTCCCTTGAACTTGATCCGAAAATATTTACCCCGCCGCTGACAGATGTTGTTTATACCCTGAGGGTGAATACTCTCGGATGCAGCAGTTCCGATACGGTCGACTATAAATCGATTCATGTAAAGGCGGATTTCACGGTGGATCCGGTGAAGGGAGAAGCACCCCTTGAAGTGGCAATAGGAGACAAGTCTGTCAGGGCCAGTGTTTATGAATGGGATTTTGGTGATGATACCATTTCAGTCCTTGATGATCCGCTGACGCATATATATTATAAGCCGGGGGAATATACCATCCTCCTCAGGGTGGAAAGCGACCGCCACTGCATTGATTCAGTACGTTCTGCAAAAATTATTGTAGAACCGTCAGCCCTTGCCATTCCCAATGTTTTCAGTCCCGACGGGGATGGTTACAATGACAGGTTTATGGTTGATTCCAGGTCGCTGAGATACCTGACCATGGATATTTTCAGCCGCTCCGGACGGAAGGTGTACAGCTTTTCCGGAGAGGGTGACAGGCTGAAGGAGTGGACCGGCTGGGACGGTAATATCAATAATTCCTCGATCAGGGCAACCCCGGGTCTGTATTTCTATATAATAAGAGCATACGGATGGGATGATATAAGGTATGACAGCAAGGAATACCGGGGATTTGTATATCTGTACAGGTAGGCAACCCGCCGTTCACCGGCAGAATTCCTCAACTCGCAGATTTTTTAGTAATATTTACTGATGAAAACTTTGTAAACTAAAAAAGTTTTTTCATTTTTGGCCTGTTTTTTCGGAAAGGTAATGGATAACAGGCAAAGAATAACGGAGGAGGCAGCCATGATGTTTCGCAGATATGGCATAAGGGCTGTTACTATGGATATGCTTGCAGGCCGTCTGAGAATTTCAAAAAGAACCATTTACGAGATTTTTAAAGACAAGGATGAGCTTCTGACAGGCGTTCTCCGCTGGATGGGAGAGAAGCAGAAGGAACTTGTTTTAAAGATATTTTCCGGTTCGGAGAATGTCATTGAAGCCATATTCAGGCTTTTCGGACTGATGGATGATCATTACAGCCGTATGAGTCCTGCTTTCAGGCTCGACATGGAGAATTATCACCATGACATTATACGCAGGCTCAGGGAGACGGATGAACTGCCCTTTTTCAGTGATAATGCCGCCATGATAGAGAGGGGTATTGAGGAAGGTGTTTTCCGGAAAGATATTGACGTTTCAATCACCAACAAATGCCTTTTCGAGATGATGCGGATGCTGTACGAAAAGGACAGCAGCGACGGTGACGAAACAGACAAAAAATATATTTTCAGGGATTTCTATATTAATTACCTGAGAGGAATTTCCACACCTGAAGGTCTTGGTCTTATTGATTATTACACCAGGAAGCAGGGATTAACAAATCATAACAACAGCATATAGAAAAAAGTTATTTGAGATGAAAAGGATTTTATACACGCTTACGGCATTTCTGGCAGCCGGGGGAATACTGTTCAGTACCCCGGGAAATTCAGGCGAACTGAAGCTGTCGGTCAGAGAGGCACAGGATTATGCTTTGATGAACAACAGGATGGTGCTTGCAGCAAAATCGGATGTTCAGGCTTCAAGGGCTGCCGTATGGGAAACAATATCGGCAGCACTTCCCCAGGTCAGTGCAAGCGGATCATTTATGGACAATCTGAAACTGATGACAACTCTTCTTCCCGGTGATTTTTTCGGACAACCCGGTGAAAAGATACCCGTTACATTCGGGACGCAGTTCAATTCCAGCGGATCGGTGGAAGCCAGTATGCTTCTTTTCAATGCACCGTTATACATAGGTATAGAGACCAGCAGGCTTGCCAGCAGACTGAGCAGGGAGAATCTTCTGAAATCGGAACTGGATACCAAAGAGTCGGTGAGTTCTGCATATTATCTGATTCTTATCTCGGAGAAATCCCTTAAGCTGCTTAATGAAAACATAGATGATCTGAGAGAAACCCTCAGGTCGACCAGGGCAATGTATGAGGTTGGCATGGCGGAAGCAACAGATGTGGATCAGATGATTTCGAATGTCACAATGATTGAAAACAGCAGAAGTTCGCTGGAACGGACCATAGAACTGAATTATAACCTGCTCAGGTTTCAGCTGGGGATCTCTCCGGAAACAGTGATAGTTCTTACAGAAACACTGGAAAGTCTCACGGAAAGGATTGACGTTGATGCCCTGCTGTCCCAGGAATTTGATCACACCCGTAATGTGGACTTCAGACTTGTTGAAGGTCAGGAAATGATTTCATCGCTTGCTCTTAAATCGCAGAAAGCTTCGGTACTGCCTACACTGGCAGGATTTTACAATTACGGTACAAATGGTATGGGTGATAAACTGTCGGAGCTGACATGGTTTCCGAATTCGATGGTAGGATTGCAGGTATCAGTTCCGATTTTTGCGAGCGGCCAGAGATATGCCAGCATCATCAGGGCCAGGCTGAACCTTGAAAAGGCAAAAACCACAAAGGAGATGGTGGCCGAACAGCTTCTGATACAGGAAAAACAACTGAGATACAATCTTGTCAATGCCAATCTTCAATACAAAAGTCAGCTCGACAATATTGAAGTGTCAAAAAGGATTTATGCAAGCGTGGAAAATAAATACAAGCAGGGAATGGCTTCCAGCCTGGAGCTTACACAGGCCAACAGCCAATATATTCAGGCTGAAAATAATTATGTGACAGCCCTTATGAATCTTCTTCAGACCAAGGTTGCCCTCGACAAACTGCTTAACAATCTGTAATTACCAGGAATACAAAAATAGAAATAATGAAACTCGTAAACACAATTTCGGTTATAGTGACAACAGTTCTGATCCTCTCAGGCTGTTCATCAGGAAAGTCAGACAAAACTGCAGGTGATTTGTCCGGCGAAAGGGCAGTCCTTCCGGTAAGGGTGCTGACTCTCGAAAAAACTAAAATAGCAAGAACTATTGATTATACGGCCACCATACTGCCCTATGAGGAAGTCAACATGGCTCCTTCAACACCCGGCAGGATTGACAGGATATATGTGGAAACAGGAGACAGGGTGACAAAGGGCCAGGAACTTTTTCTTATGGACCGCACACAGCTGTACCAGCAGAGGGTCCAGCTCAGCAGTCTTCAGAAGGACCTGTCAAGATTAGATACACTTCTTCGTACCGGCAGTGTCACTCAGCAGCAGTATGATCAGATGAAGACTCAATATGATGTGCTTAAGACAAATGTTGATTTCATGGAGGAGAACACCCTGCTGAGGGCTCCCTTTACGGGTGTGATAACGGGAAAATATTTTGAGAACGGGGAGATGTATTCAGGCACTCCGACCACACAGTCGGGAAGATCGGCTATTGTGACCATAATGCAGGTCAACCCACTGAAGGTGAATGTGTCGGTTTCAGAACAGTATTATCCTCTTATTGTCAGGGGGATGAAAGCCTTTGTCGCTGCCGATGTCTATCCCGGGGAGGAATTCAGCGGAAGGGTTTTCAGAAAGGCACCCACTGTCAATCCCGTGACAAGGTCATTCATTGCCGAAATAGAACTTCCCAACAGGGCTGACATGCTCAAGCCCGGTATGTTTGTGAGAGTGTCGATGGATATGGGTGAAGTAGAGACTTTTGTTGTTCCGGCAGCTTCCGTATTGTTGCAGGAGGGAACCAACATACGCTATGTTTTCATTGAGAAGGATGGCATTGCAAGACGGCTTGAGGTAGTGCCGGGAAGAAGGTTTGACGACCAGCTTGAGATTATTTCGGATAATCTCAGGGAAGGGGATCACCTGGTAACTGACGGCCAGTCAAAGCTGATGAATAATGACAGGATCGAGATTGTGAACCATGCAGGACAGGCTATCCCATAAAAATATTTAACATGAGTATATACAGCAAATCAATAAGCAGACCGATAACGACGATACTGGTGTTTGTCGCCCTTATCGTAATAGGTCTCTATTCACTTACACAGCTTCCCGTTGACCTTTATCCCGAAGTGGAACTGCCTTTCGTGGGAGTTGTAACCAGCTATCAGGGTGCCAGTGCATCCGATATTGAAACAAATCTTACCAGGCCGCTTGAGGATGCACTCAATTCCGTCAGCAATCTGAAGGAAATATATTCCTCCTCGAGTGACGGACTTTCGGTGATATTCATGAATTTCGAATACGGAACCAATCTTGATGAGGCATCCAATGATATCAGAAGTAATCTGAGCTTTGTTGAAAATTTCCTTCCTGACGATGCAGAAAGGCCGGTGATCATGAAGTTCAATTCCAGTATGATGCCCATTGTCTTTTTTGCCATAACAGCGGAAGAGAGTTACCGCGGCCTTGAGAAGATACTTGATGAAAAGATTGTGAACCCGCTCAACAGGATTGAGGGAGTGGGCTCTGTGAACCTGAGTGGTGTTCCCGGACGTAAGGTTTATATTGATGTTGACCCGCGGAAGATGGAAGCATATAACCTCAGTATTGAACAGATCGGAAACATTCTGAGGGCGGAGAATCTTAATATGCCGGCAGGTTACATTGAAATGGGCCAGACTGATTATCCCCTGAGGATACAGGGCGAATTCCCGGAGAGTGACATTATCAAAAACATAGTGGTGAGCAGTTATGAGGGAAGCAATGTGTATCTGAGGGATGTTGCGTCTGTTCGGGATACCATACGTGAAACGAGGATGGATACCAGGATCAACGGTCTGCCGGGAATGACCCTTTTCATTCAGAAACAGTCAGGGGCCAACACTGTAAAGATCACGAAAGAGGTGGAAAAGACCCTTGAAAGTCTCAAGCTGAACCTTCCTCCTGATGTAAAGATTGAAAAACTGTTTGACAGTGCAACATTTATCAAGGATTCTATCAACAATCTTGCGGAGACACTCCTTTATGCCGCCATTTTCGTGATCCTTGTCGTTCTTTTCTTCCTCGGAAGATGGAGAGCAACCCTTATAATAATAGTTACCATTCCCATATCGCTGGTTGTCGCCTTTATCTATCTTTTTGTCACCGGCGAATCGATAAACATCATTTCGCTTACCTCCCTGTCCATTGCTATAGGGATGGTGGTAGATGATGCTATTGTGGTGCTGGAGAATATAACCCGGCATGTTGAAAGGGGAAGCAGGCCGAGGGAGGCTGCAATTTATGCAACCAATGAGGTATGGCTTGCAGTTATTGTAACAACCCTTACCGTTGTTGCCGTATTCTTTCCCCTTACCTTTGTTTCAGGACTCACCGGAGTGCTGTGCAAGCAGCTGGGTATGCTCGTGACAATCACGATCATCACTTCGGTGGCGGCTGCCATCACCCTTACACCGACAATGAGTGCCCTTCTTCTCAAATGGTATCCGATAAAGGAGAATGCACCATGGTATACCTATGACGGAAGTATAAGAAAGGGACTTGACAGGTTTGACCGCTTTTATGAAAAGACCCTCCGCTGGGCTCTTTATCACAAGAGGATTGTGGTAATTGCTGCATTCCTTGTTTTTGCGGGAGCAATGTCCCTTTTCCTGTTTATTGACACTGAATTTTTTCCCGAAGCCGACCAGTCCTCTCTGAGGGTAACAGTTGAACTTCAGACGGGAACAAGAGTGGACGAGACCCTGAAAACAACCGATAAGATTGATGAGATAATTGCCGCTACGATCCCCGAGGTAAGGATGCTGTCAACTTCAACGGGGGTTGATGATGAGGCAGGATTTTCATCCCTGTTCGGAGGCGGTGGCACCCATGTGATAAGTTATACCATATCGCTTGTCCCGGTTGAGGAAAGACAGAGGAGTGCATCCGAGATTGCTGAAGCATTCAGGCTCGAGCTTGCAAAGATCCCCGAGATAATAGATTATACAATAAACCTTCAGGAAGGAATGGGAAGTTTTGGCGGCAACAAGGTGGATGTCGAAATTTACGGCTATAACATTGCATCCACAAACATTGTTGCGGAAGAGCTGGCGGAAAGGATAAAGCAAATGAAGGGGGCGAAGGATGTTACCATAAGCCGCGACAAATCAAAGCCGGAACTGTAGATAATCCTTGACCAGGAGAAAATGGTTTCCAACGGACTGAATACTGCAACAGTATCCACGATGATAAGGAACAGGGTCGGGGGACTGACTGCAACACGCCTCAGGCAGGCTGGGGAGGAATATGACGTGATAGTCCGTTTTGATGAGAAGTCGAGAAGCTCGCTGACCGATATTGAAAATATAGGCATAATGAATCCTGCCGGCCAGCTTGTCCGCCTTGGTGAAATATCGGAAATAAAGGAATACTGGTCTCCTCCGAGTATTGAACGCAAAAGGAGGGAAAGGATAGTCACCGTTTCCTTAACCCCTTACAAGAGATCACTGACCGATTTGCAGAGAGAAATAAATAGTGCTATCGCTGAGATCAATGTTCCTTCCGATGTTATGGTTCAGCTCTCGGGAGCCATTGAAGATCAGAAAGAATCATTCAGGGATATAGGTTTTCTTATTGTGGTGAGCCTCATCCTGGTTTACCTTGTGATGGCATCGCAGTTTGAATCCCTGAAAATGCCCTTTATTATCATGTTCTCAATTCCGTTTGCATTCTCGGGTGTGGCCATTGCACTTTTTGTCACGGGCACTACCCTGAGTGTCATATCTGCCATCGGTGCGGTAATGCTTATAGGTATTGTTGTCAAGAACGCGGTTGTGCTTGTGGATTTTATCAACCTGATGAGAGAAAGGGGAAATGAATTGTACGAAGCAATAGCAATATCCGGAAAATCAAGTCTCAGACCCGTTATCATGACATCAGCAACCACCATCCTTGGCATGCTTCCCCTTTCCCTGAGCAGCGGTTCGGGATCAGAGCTCTGGAGTCCTATGGGTATAGCGGTCATCGGCGGACTCCTGTTTTCGACACTGGTGACCATGGTTCTTGTACCTGTGGTTTATGCAATATTTGCAAAGAGCGGGGAAAGGGACAAAAGGACAGCCCTGTATTCCGATTTTGATTTCCTTAACGGAAATGATAATAATGAAGAAAAAACAAAAGTCATGAAAGCTGTGATGATCATATTTAACCAGGCCCATACCGAAAAGATAGATTTTCTGTTTGAAAGAATGGGCATCAAGGGTTATACACTGTGGGAAAATGTTTTCGGACGCGGTACAAATACCGGTGTTCCCCGTCTGGGGACCCATACCTGGCCGGAGATCAACAAGTGTGCCCTTACGGTTGTTGATGACGAGCTGGTGGATAACCTTCTTGAGAATGTAAAAAGGATTGATGCTGTCAACGAGGAAGTGGGAATCCGTGCATTTGTATGGGATGTGCTGAAAACAGCATGAAACTAAAATCCCGCTTTTGCTGAAATATGAATGCAGAAGCGGGATTCGTTTTATGGTAATTGTATTGATATTTTATTCTTCTTCCTCTTCTTCGGAGTATGCCTTGATTACTGCTTCCTGGACATCTCCCGGGACCTGTGAATATTCTGCAAATTTCATTGTATATACAGCACGGCCCCCGGTGATTGAGCTGAGTGCTGTTGAATACTTGTTCATTTCAGCAAGCGGGACTCTTGCCCTTATTACCTCAAACCTGTCTTTGCTGCTCATTCCCAGTACTATTCCGCGGCGGCTCTGGAGGTCACTGATAACATCGCCCATCCGGTCGGAAGGAACCATGATCTCAACCTCATAGATAGGTTCAAGTATTTTGGGACCGGCATTCTTGAATGCCATATTGAAAGCATTGCGGCCGGCAAGCCTGAAGGATATCTCGTTGGAATCAACCGGATGCATCTTGCCGTCGTAAACATATACCCTGATGTCACGTGCATAGGAACCTGTGAGCGGACCTTCCTCCATCTTCTCCATGATGCCTTTCAGTATGGCAGGCATAAACCGGCCGTCGATGGTTCCGCCTACAATACAGTTTACATATATAAGCTTTCCTCCCCATTCAAGATCAATCTCTTCCTTGTTCCGCACGGAGAGTTTTATTTCCTTTCCTCCGAATTTCTGCATTGAAAGTTCCGGACTTCCTTCAGTATAGGGCTCAATGATCATGTGAACCTCACCAAACTGGCCGGCACCGCCAGACTGCTTCTTATGCCTGTAGTCGGCCTGTGCAGCCCTGGTTATTGTTTCGCGGTATGGTATCCGCGGGGTGCTGAAACTGGCAGGTATCCTGTAGATATTATCGAGATGCCATTTCATTATGCTGAGGTGGTATTCACCCTGGCCATGAACCAGTATCTGCTTGAGCTCCTTCGAATATTCAACTATAATGGTGGGATCCTCCAGGTGTATCCTGCTGAGGGCTTCACCCAGCTTTTCATCGTCACTCTCACTCAGGGCCTTTATTGCTGTTCTGTATTTCGGTTCGGGAAATATTACACCTTCGTACATCCAGTCGTTGCCGGGTGCATTGAGGGTATGCCCCATCCTTGTGTTTTTCAGCTTTACAAGGGCTCCGATATCTCCGGTATGAATAACAGGGACCTTGGTCCTGCTTTTCCCTGAACAGACATACAGCTGAGCCAGTCTTTCCCTTGTCCCGTTACTGGTGTTGACGACATCCAGGTTTTCGCTTATCTTCCCGGAAAGAACCCTGAAATAATTTATTTCCCCGATATGTTCTTCAATGGATGATTTAAATATATAAAGAGATGCCGGACCGGCCGGGTCAGCCTTTACCATCTCTCCTTTGCTGTTTTTCAGGCCGGGCATGTCGGTGATGGAAGGTCCCTGGTCTGCAATAAAATCCATCAGGGAGTCCACTCCGGTATTGTTTTTTGCCGATATGCAGAAAACCGGGAATATGCTTCTTGAAATGATTCCCTTTGCAATGCCTTTTTTTATTTCTTCTTCATTGAGTGTGTCATTGGCGAAGAACTGCTCCATCAGTTCCTCATCGCTTTCAGCTGCCCTTTCAACAAGAGCATAGTGAAGTTCGGCAGCCTTGCCGGCCTCGTCTGCAGGAATGTCAAGAACCTCGGCCTTGCCGCCGTCCTTTCCGTAACGGAGCATTTTCATCCTGATGACATCGATCACCGTGCTGAAACCGGTTCCTTCATCCAGGGGATACTGAACAAGCATTACATCGCTGCTCAGTCTTTCCTTCATCGTTTCGACGGATTTTTCGAAATTGGCCTTTTCATGATCCAGGCCGTTGATCACCATTATCATTGGTTTCTGAACACCGGCGGCATGCCGGAAATGAATTTCGGTACCTACTTCAACCCCGTTCTGAACATTGATCACCATTACTGCCAGGTCGGATGCATAAAGGGAGGAAACGACACCACCAGAGAAATCGTCAAGTCCCGGAGTGTCAATGATATTTATTTTTTTATTGTGATATTCCGAAAAAAGCACCGTTGAAAAAATCGAGTTGCCGTTTTCATGTTCTATCGGACGATAGTCAGATACCGTGTTTTTTCCCTCAACTGTTCCTCTTCTTTCAATTGAGCCGCTGTTAAAAAGCATTGTTTCTCCCAGAATAGTCTTACCCGATCCTGAATTGCCCAGGAGTACAATGTTTTTTATCTGGTCAGTCTGGTATGTCTTCATGATTATAATAAATTGTTTAGTAGGTAATTAATTAAACATTCCCTGCATGGGGCTGACAAAATTAACAATTTTTTAAAAACTGTCTGTCAGGTAAGGCATAATTACAAAAATTTTATTTTCTTTGCAGCAGTTTTTTGAAATGCAGGAGTACCGGTATTTCCCTCAGCAGTAAGTTTACAAAAGAGATTTCTCCGGGAAAGATCGGGAAGGAACCTGTTCGAAGCTTACAGACAAGTTTACACAGACAGCAGCGGATTGATGTTCAGATGTACTTTAAGTCTCATCTGCAGAGGGTAATGCTATGATTTGTTTCCGGACAAAAAAAATCAGACCGGGTCTGTTGTTTTGATTAATAAATTGAATACCTTTGCGAGCCGATTTTTTAAGTAAAAATTAATATAAAAGAAAAGAGAAATATGCCGACTATTCAACAACTGGTTAGAAAAGGCAGAAAAAAGCTGAAGGAAAAGAGTAAAGCTCCTGCCCTGGATTCATGTCCTCAGAAGAGGGGTGTATGTGTTCGTGTTTATACCACCACTCCAAAGAAACCAAATTCAGCAATGAGGAAGGTTGCCAGGGTCAGGCTCACCAATCAGAAGGAAGTGAATGCCTATATTCCGGGTGAGGGACACAACCTTCAGGAGCACTCCATAGTACTGATAAGAGGCGGCAGGGTAAAGGATCTTCCCGGTGTCAGATATCATCTGGTACGCGGGGCCCTTGATACTTCTGGAGTTGACGGCCGTACGCAGAGAAGGTCAAAATATGGCACCAAAAAGCCAAAGAAGTAACATAAACAGATTATAGTAATGAGAAAAATTAAGCCAAAGAAGAGAATTCTGTTACCGGATCCGAAGTTTAATGATCCGTTTGTAACGAGGTTTGTGAATAATCTTATGTTCAATGGCAAGAAAAGTACTGCATATAAGATTTTTTACGACTCACTCGAAATCATTGGTGACAAATTGAAGGAGGAAGAAAAAACGCCTCTTGAAATTTTCAAGCAGGCTCTGGAAAATGTTACACCACAGGTTGAAGTCAAGGCACGCCGTGTCGGAGGTGCCACTTTCCAGGTGCCTATGGAAGTCCGTCCCGACCGCAAGGTGAGCATAAGCATGAAGAACATGATAATGTTTGCGCGTAAAAGGTCAGGCCGTTCCATGGCGGAAAGGCTTGCAGCCGAGCTTATAGCAGCTTACAGGCTTGAGGGCGGGGCCTACAAGAGAAAGGAAGACACTCACAGGATGGCTGAAGCAAACAAGGCTTTTGCCCATTTCAGATTTTAATATCACGGAAAGGCGGACAGAATTTATGGACAGGGATCTGAAATATACCAGAAACATCGGGATCATGGCTCATATAGATGCCGGTAAGACCACTACTACGGAACGTATTCTGTATTATACCGGTCGTACCCACCGTATGGGAGAAGTCCATGACGGAAATGCCCAGATGGACTGGATGGTTCAGGAACAGGAAAGGGGAATAACAATTACATCCGCCGCCACAACCACTTACTGGAAATATAATAATGAAGATTACAGGATCAATATAATTGATACTCCCGGACATGTTGATTTTACGGTGGAAGTTGAAAGGTCGCTGAGGGTTCTTGACGGTGCCGTTGCAGTATTTTGTGCAGTGGGAGGTGTTGAACCCCAGTCGGAGACAGTCTGGCGCCAGGCAGACAAGTACAGGGTACCCAGACTGGCTTTTATAAATAAGATGGATCGCAGCGGTGCGGATTTTTACAGTGTTGTCAGTCAGATCAGGGAGAAGCTGAACTCACAGCCCGTCCCGGTACAGATACCGGTAGGGTCGGAAGAGAATTTCAGTGGACTTGTTGACCTGATCCGGATGGAGGCAAGGATATACAGTGATGATGACTCACCGGGCTCCGCTTTCAGAACCGAAAGTATTCCTGCCGGCCTTCTCGCGGAGGCTGAGGAATGGAGGGGAAAACTTGTTGAAATCCTGGCAGAGACGGATGAAACACTCCTGGAAAGATATGTTGAAGACCATAAGTCAATAACTGCCGAAGAGATACTCAGGGCACTGAGAAAACCGGTTATTGACGGAAACATTGTTCCGGTACTGTGCGGGGCTTCTTTCAGGAACAAGGGTATTCAGAGCCTTCTCGATGCTATTGCCGCATTTCTTCCGTCGCCTGTTGATATAGGTGCTGTAAAAGGAACTGACCCGAGGAACAATGAGGAGATTACACGTGATCCTGATAAAAATGAACCGTTTTCAGCTCTTGCCTTTAAGATAGCAACTGACCCCTTTGCAGGGCGGCTCGCATTCCTGAGAGTATATTCCGGGGTGCTGAAGGCAGGGGATATGGTATTGAATGTACGTACCGGAAAGCGTGAAAGGATAAACCGCCTTTTCAGGATGCATGCCAACAAGCAGGATCAGACCCCTGAAATTTCCGCAGGCGATATATGTGCTGCGGTGGGATTCAAGGATCTGAGGACGGGTGATACGCTTTGTGCCATTCACAAGCCCATTCTTCTTGAATCGATGGATTTTCCCGATCCGGTTCTCGGAATAGCCGTTGAACCCAAAACCCAGGCAGATGTTGACAGGCTTTCAATAGCCCTTTCAAAACTGGCAGAAGAGGATCCTACCTTCAGGGTAAAAATTGATGAGGACAGCGGCCAGACGATAATAAGCGGCATGGGGGAGCTTCACCTGGATATTCTCATAAACCGCCTGAAAAGGGAATTCAATGTTGAATGTAACCAGGGAGCACCGCAGGTCGCATACAAGGAAGCTATCACCACTTCTGCGGAATTCCGGGAAGTATTCAAGAGACAGACGGGAGGCAGGGGCAAATATGCAGACATTACTGTTGAGATGATGCCTGCGGACAACGGGATAAGGGGACTTCAGTTCCTGAATGAGGTTAAGGGAGGGAATATACCAAAGGAATATATCCCTTCAGTTGAAAAAGGATTTCGTGAGGCGATGTTGAACGGGCCACTGGCCGGCTTCCCTCTGGAAAGCCTTAAAATAATATTAAAGGACGGATCTTTTCATCCGGTTGATTCCGATGATCTGTCATTCGAGATCGCGGCAAAACAGGCATTCAGAAGATATTCGGGCAAATGTCATCCGGTACTCCTTGAACCGGTAATGTCGACGGAAGTGGTCACTCCCGAAGAATATGTCGGTGATGTCATCAGCGACTTCAACAGAAGAAGGGGCAGGGTGGAAGGAATGGAATCCAAGGCAGGTTCCAGGGTTGTCAGGGCAAAGGTACCCCTGGCGGAAAAGTTCGGTTATGTTACCGTGCTCCGTACCCTCACCTCCGGGAGGGCGACTTCAACAATGGAGTTTTCACACTATGAAGAAGTGCCTGCAGAAATAGCAAACAGAGTAGTTGAAATTACTAAAGGAAAAATTCTCTAAAGATGAGTCAGAAAATTCGTATCAAACTGAAATCCTACGATCATAACCTGGTTGATAAATCAGCAGAAAAGATCGTAAAAACCGTAAAGTCGACCGGGGCTGTGGTAAGCGGACCAATCCCGCTGCCCACTCACAAGAAGATATATACGGTTCTGCGGTCACCCTTTGTTAATAAAAAGGCCAGGGAGCAGTTTCAGCTTTCTTCATACAAGAGGTTGCTGGATATTTACAGCTCCACTCCAAAGACCATTGATGCTCTTATGAAACTTGAGCTGCCAAGTGGTGTTGAGGTTGAAATAAAAGTATAAAAGCAGTTAAAGATTTATAGAAATGCAGGGATTAATCGGTAAGAAGATCGGAATGACCTCCCTCTTTGATGAGGAGGGAAGGAATGTCGCATGCACTGTCCTTCAGGCCGGGCCATGTGTTGTCACACAGGTGAAGACAAGGGAAAAGGACGGATATTCTGCCATCCAGCTTGGTTTTGAGGACAGGAAGGAAAAACATGCAACAAAAGCAGAAATAGGGCATTTTAAAAAGGCCAATACAGCACCCAAGAAAATGGTTGCAGAATTTAAGGGTTTTGACACATCCGCTTTAAAGGAGGGAGAAGTTCTTACGGCGGAGATATTCCGCTCGGACATGTGGGTTGATGTGCGCGGCTGGTCAAAGGGAAAAGGATTCCAGGGTGTGGTTAAGCGCCATGGCTTCAGTGGTGTGGGAGACGCATCGCACGGTCAGCATAACAGGCAGAGGTCAGGGGGCTCACTCGGAGGCTCTTCATCTCCTTCAAGAGTGTTCCGCGGAATGAAAATGCCGGGACAGACCGGCAGTAAAAAGGTACTGTCGGAAAGTCTGAGGATAATGAAACTTATGGAAGAAGATAATATATTGATAGTAAAAGGATCTGTTCCAGGTCCTAATGGAGCATATGTAATAATTTTGAAATAATGGAATTAGCTGTTCTTAATATTCAGGGTGAGGAAACCGGACGAAAAGTTCTGCTGAATGATTCAGTTTTTGGCATAGAACCAAATGACCATGCAATATATCTGGATACAAAGCAGTTCCTTGCAAACCAGCGCCAGGGTACTCATAAAACCAAGCAACGTGCAGAAATTGCCGGCAGTAACAGGAAAATAAAAAGGCAGAAGGGAACCGGGACGGCCCGTGCAGGCAGTAACAAAAATCCGATTTTCAGGGGTGGTGGACGTGCATTCGGGCCAAGACCAAGAGATTACGGATTCAAGCTGAATAAAAAAGTAAAAGACCTGGCAAGAAAATCAGCCCTCTCTTATAAGGCTTTATCAAACAATATTATTGTTCTGGAAGATTTTACGATTGAAGCCCCGAAGACAAGGGAATTTGTTAAAATAGGTGACAGCCTGAATCTGAGTAACAAAAATTCACTGTTTGTTTTACCGGAACAAAATAAAAATATATATTTGTCATCCCGAAATGTGCAGGGAGTTGAGGTTGTAACAGCCAGAGAGCTATGTACATACAAAATCATGAAGGCGTCAACCCTGGTATTTGTGGAGAGTGCGGTTGATGTTTTGCAGTCAGCTTTATAAAAACCAGTAAGATTTAAGAGATGAATATTTTACTAAAACCGATAGTAACGGAAAAGATGACAGATCAGGGTGATAAGTTTAATCGCTATGGTTTCATCGTTGCAAGGAATGCAAACAAGATACAGATAAAGAAGGCTGTCGAGGAGCTTTATGGCGTTACGGTTGAAGATGTCAACACCATGAACTACGGCGGCAAGAGAAAAACAAGGAATACCAGGTCGGGCCTTCTGGTCGGCAGGACGGCAGCAACAAAAAAGGCCATTATAACCCTTGCCGAGGGCAGTAAAATAGATTTCTACAGCAATATATAAAATAAAATGGCAGTCAGGAAGATAAAACCTGTTACACCAGGTCAGAGAAACAAGATTATAAGTGCTTTCAACACCATAACCAGCACGGAACCGGAGAAATCCCTTCTTCGTCCTCTTAAAAAGTCCGGGGGAAGGAATGCCCGTGGTAAGATGACAGTAAGAAATATGGGGGGCGGACACAAGAGGATGTACAGGGTGATTGACTTTCTCAGGGACAAGGACGGAATTCATGCAACGGTCAGGTCAATTGAATATGATCCCAACAGGTCGGCAAGGATTGCTCTTGTAGTGTATGAGGACGGGGAGAAGCGTTATATCATAGCTCCTGCCGGTCTTAAAACCGGTGACAGGATCATTTCAGGCAAAGAAGCCACGCCTGAGCCGGGCAATACCATGTTTCTCAGTGATATTCCCCTGGGAACCATAGTTCATAATATTGAACTCAAACCCGGCAAAGGGGCAGCCATGGCAAGAAGTGCGGGAACTTTTGCACAGATATCAGCCCGCGAAGGCAAGTATGCAACCGTTAAGCTTCCTTCGGGAGAGACCAGGCTGGTGCTGACCACCTGCCGTGCAACCATCGGTGCGGTATCAAATCCCGACCACAGCCTTGAAAGATCCGGAAAGGCGGGCCGCTCACGCTGGAAAGGAATCCGTCCCAGGACAAGGGGTGTGGCAATGAATCCGGTGGACCATCCCATGGGGGGCGGTGAAGGAAAAGCATCGGGAGGACATCCCAGGTCACGTAAAGGATTATGGGCTAAGGGATACAAAACGAGGAAGGCAAGAAAATATTCCTCAAAGTATATTTTGGAAAAAAGGAAAAAATAATATATATATAATATGAGCAGATCGATTAAAAAAGGTCCTTTCATTGATTATAAACTCGACAAGCGGGTCCTGGAAATGAATGAATCCGGGAAAAAGTCAGTGATAAAGACCTGGTCAAGAAGGTCAGTGATATCCCCTGACTTCGTCGGACATACCATAGCTATTCATAACGGGAACAAATTTATCCCGGTGTATATCACTGAGAACATGGTGGGTCATAAGCTCGGGGAATTTGCCCCTACACGAACTTTCAGATCTCATGCGGGTAAAAGGTAAACAGAATTAGTAAACATTGAAAAGATAATAAAATGGGTGCGAGAAAAAGGATTTCAGCTGAAAGGAGAAAAGAAGCCTCTATGGCAAGAAGCCAGGCTGTGCTGAAAAACTGTCCCACTTCACCAAGGAAGATGAGACTGGTAACCGATCTCATCAGGGGCATGGAAGTGAACAGGGCACTTGACACATTGAAATACAGTTCAAAGGAAGCATCGCGCAGGGTGGAAAAACTGCTTCTTTCCGCTATTGCCAACTGGCAGGCAAAGAATGAGGGAGTGAGGATTGAGGACAGCAATCTATATGTAAAAACCATTTATGTCGACAGCGGGCGTGTTCTGAAAAGATTACGGCCGGCTCCCCAGGGAAGGGCTCACAGAATAAGAAAAAGATCAAACCATGTAACCCTTGTGCTTGATACTTTTGAGAAGGAAACTGAAAACACTGAAAAATAGAATATGGGACAAAAAGTTAATCCGACCAGTAACAGGTTAGGCATAATAAAAGGCTGGGATTCCAACTGGTATGGCGGAAAGGATTTTTCCGGCAAGCTTATAGAAGATGCCAAAATAAGGGAATATCTCAATGCCAGGCTTGCCAAGGCAAGTATTTCAAAAATTATTATTGAAAGTACACTCAAGCTCATTACTGTTACCGTGAATACTGCCAGACCCGGGATAATTATCGGCAAAGGCGGTCAGGAGGTCGACAAACTGAGGGAAGAGCTCAGGAATATTACAAAGAAGGAAGTACAGATCAATATTTTTGAAATCAAGCGTCCCGAGCTGGATGCCAATATTGTAAGCAACAACATAGCAAGGCAGATTGAAGGAAAAATATCCTACAGGCGTGCAATAAAGATGGCTATCGCATCCACGATGCGTATGGGGGCTGAAGGGATCAAGGTTGTCGTTTCGGGCAGACTCGGAGGTGCTGAGATGGCCCGTACCGAAACCTACAAGGAAGGCCGCATACCCCTTCATACTTTCCGGGCCGATATTGATTATGCCCTGGCTGAGGCACACACAAAGGTGGGACTCATAGGAATAAAGGTATGGATATGCAACGGTGAGGTTTACGGCAAAAGGGATCTCAGTCCGAATATCGGTGCAAGGGGCGGCAAGGGTAAAGGCATGAGAAGAAAGCCAAAGAAATAAAAAAGCATAGTTGAACAATTTTTAATCAGATAATCCATGTTACAGCCAAAAAGGTCAAAATACAGGAGAGCACAGAAGGGGAGAATGAAAGGCAATGCCCAGAGAGGTACACAGCTTGCATTTGGTT
>JAAYKX010000374.1 GCA_012522155.1 Bacteroidales bacterium | reverse complement strand
TGCCCTGACACCCCAGGGCCAACTGCCGTTTGGCCAGCCAGACGCTCTTGTGTGTTTTGATGTGTGGCCGCACACGGATGCCGTGGCGTTTGTTTTCTGAAACCAGTTTTTGGATGTTGCGGTCCACCTGGTCCAGGTCAACAGCCAACGCCGGACTGGGCAGTTGCCCGCCATTTGTAAACAGGTTTTGTCCCATTCGCTTCACCCCTTTCGCTGCAAGCAGTTTATCACATCCAAGGCTCTTTTGAGACCAGACGCACTTGATCGTTCGCGTCTCGGGGCGGCCAGATAAGGTCAACTGGCGGCAATATGAACATGCGTGACGGTTCTTTCCTCGAGCACCTGTGGATCCGGGACAAAGGGGTTTCCGGCCAGGTTGCGGCTGGTCATCTGGCCTGGGGCTGAGTGTGTCAGCCGCTCCACAGACAGCTCTGTTTCATAAAAGACATCTGAAGGGAAAAGATCACTGGGATAGGTCATGTTGGGCAGCATGGCACATTCCAAGCACAGGCTGGCCCCGACGGCGCTTTCCAGCATGCCGCCCACCCAGTTGCCGACACCTGCTTGTGCACAAAGCCGGTTGATGATAACAGTGTTTAAAAAACCGCCAACACGGCCGGGTTTGAGGTTGATAAAACGGCATGCGCCCAGTTTCAACGCTTTTTTCGCCGCATAAACCGAGTTGATGCTCTCATCCAGGCAAATCGGTGTGTCCAGTTGTTTTTGAAGGCGGGCATGGTCAATCAGGTCGGTGTGGTGAAGTGGCTGCTCGATCATAGCCAGGTTCAAAGGATCCAGGGCCTTGAAGAAAGCCAGATCCGTTTCCAAGCTGTAGCCGCTGTTGCAGTCGATGTGAAAAACCCCCTTGGGAAAGGTGGACCGGACCGCCTGGAGCATGGTCAGATCCCAGCCGGGCATGACTTTGAGTTTCACCCGCTGGTAGCCGGCCTGAAAAGCCTGGTCGATGCGTTCCAGCAAACCATCGATTGATGGCTGGACCCCGAAGTCTGCGCCGGTTTCAACCGGCCCCTGGCTTGCGCCAAGCAGCACATGAAGGGGTTTGTCCTGCAACGCCGACGCCATCACCCACCAGGCCATCTCAATGGTGGCATGCGCAAAGGGGTTGCCCTTGATGGGGGCCATGGCATCCTGCAACGCCTCGGCGGATGCAAAAGAACGACCGACCACCAGCGGAGCCAGAAAACGCGAGGCTATTTCAAACACACCGATGGCACATTCGGGTGAATAGGTGGGCGCTGCCAAGGGAGAGGATTCGCTCCAGGCTGTGGTGGTCCCGGATGTCATCCGTGTGACCACAGTGTGGATGGCGTCATCCGATCCGTAGGCGGTTGTCCAAGGTTCTTTCAAAGGATGAACAACATAATAGAAATCCAATGCATCAATATACATGGTCGGGACCCTCCATCAAAGCCAAGTCGGTCTACTCCGTCACCATCATACACCATGCATGGCTTGATCAAACCCAGTTTGACGGTTTTTAACAGGCGTGTTAGCATCAGGCAACCAGAATGAGCGGGAGGCTCCCCATGATCCTGTCCACACAAACCCGACACCTGTCCAATCGCTTTGATGATTTTACGGCGGTTCGCCTGCTGGCGGCTGCTGGTTTTGATGCCCTTGATTATTCCATGATGGAC
>JAAYKX010000027.1 GCA_012522155.1 Bacteroidales bacterium | reverse complement strand
CGATATCAATGAAGCTTACAGGAGCCTTGTTGACCAGCTTCTGAATGCTGATCCGAAAGTGAAGCTTGCACTTGCAAATGCAATTTTCTATCACAACAGTTTCAGTGTGAAGCCACCGTTTCTTGCAGCAATGAGCGGGGATTACAATGCTACGGCTGAAGCCCTCGATTTTATGGCACCCTCAGCGCTGAAAACAATAAACAAGTGGGCAAGCGACAATACCAATGGTAAAATTCCGGAAGTGCTGGATGAAATTGATCCTGATGCAGTAATGTTTATCATGAATGCCCTCTATTTCAATGGTGACTGGAGTTATCAGTTTGACAAATCCCTGACACAGGAGCGGCCTTTTTATCCTGATGGTGGCAGTACGATTGACGTAAATACCATGAATGGCGAAGTGGGTTCAAGAGTGGTTTATGGCAATGGTTTCAAAGCCATTGAAATGCCATATGGAAGAACCAATTTCACAATGACGGTGATAGTGCCTGAGGGTACGCTGAAAGATTTTTATTCTTCATTCACAGCCCCGAAATGGGAAGAGCTGACCTCTGAACTTGACAGGATCGATGAGTTTGGCAAAGTGATAGTTTCCATGCCCAGGTTCAGCTTCGAATATGAAAAGTATCTCAACGACCAGCTACAGGCTATGGGAATGATTGATGCCTTTTCAGAGTTCCGGGCTGATCTGTCGGGTATCTCCGACAAGCAAATCTATGTCAGCTTTGTGAAGCAGAACACCTTTGTTGAGGTTGATGAGGAAGGTACGGAGGCAGCAGCAGTCACTACGATCGGCATCAAGGAGTTAAGTATTGGTCCTCCTTCACCGCATGTCTTTGTTGTTGACAAGTCATTCATTTTTGCCATACGCGAACGGACAACAAACGCTCTTCTGTTCATCGGTCAGGTGGTGAATCCGGGGTAGATAACACTAAATGCTGAACGCTGAATACTGAATACTGAATACTGAACGCTGAACGCTGAATACTGAATACTGAATACTGAATACTGAATACTGAATACTGAACGCTGAACACGGACCGATAAAGACTAAATCTTGAATATCTGATAAAATCAAACCTTTAATTTTTAAATGGAAAAATGAAAACTATCGTGAAAACATCCATCGTCCTTCTGGTTCTGACCGCATCCCTGCCGGGTTGCATGGACAAGACCATGGAGCGGATAACATACAAGGCAAACGTGCCGGTATATATGGAATTCAATGAATTCCGGAACAGCTTTCACAAAAGTGAAGCTAAAGAGATCTCTTTTCCGGGCAAGATCTATTTCAAGGATGATTATCTTTTCGTTAACGAAACGGGGAAAGGAATACATGTTATTGATAATGCTGATCCGGCAAATCCCCGGAAAGCCGGTTTCTATGAGATTCCGGGAAATGTAGATATGGCAGTCAGGGGAAACATCCTGTTTGCAGATAGTTTTATCGATCTGCTTGCAATTGATATAACAGACGTGGAAAGGCCGGTCGAAGTCAGCAGGATTGAGAATGTTTTTCCCGAAGTGATGCCGGAAGGGGATGAATGGCTGCCCTATGCCATGATTGATAAGTCGAAGGGTGTGATAGTCGGCTGGAAAACCAAAACAATAACTGAAGAGTATGTGCCGGGAAGCAGTCATGAAGGATGGATATACAGGGGAAAAATGACATTGATGGCTACCAACTCCGGGGATGCAGCCGGCTGGTCAGCAGGTGCCGGAACAGCAGGCTCCATGGCAAGATTTATGCTTAATGACAAATATCTGCATGTAATTGCCCATCCCTGGATGCTGAAGACCGTTGATGTGGTAAATGCGAAGAAAATGATCATCGCCGACAGTGTGGAAGTATCACGTGATATGGAAACTCTTTTCCTGCTCGGGGGAAAAATGTTTATCGGAACAACCACCGGCATGCTCATTTATGATGTGACGGATGCCACAAAGCCCCGGCTGATTTCACATTATGACCATATCACCGCATGTGACCCGGTGGTGGCAGATGAAAATTATGCATACGTAACTCTCCGTTCCGGGAGCAGGTGCAGGAACACACAAAACCTTCTTGAGGTTATTGATATTTCATCAATTGAACATCCTTATCTGTTAAAATCCTATCCCATGTATAATCCTCACGGACTAGGTATTGACGAGGATCTTCTCTTTATCTGTGATGGTGCAGCCGGACTGAAAATTTATGACCGTTCTGATCCGCTTGATATTATAAACAGGAAAGTAGCTCATTATACTGATTTCTTTACTTATGATGTCATACCCGTGAAGGGAGTCCTCATGCTTGTTGGAGAGAAAGGGATATATCAGTATGATTATTCCGACCCTGAAAATATTGTTCAGATAAGTAATATACCAATCAGTGGTGCAGAAATGCAGTTCGGTTTTATATTCAGGTAAAACATATTATGGAAACAGAAATATGAATAATATTGTCATAAAACCATTCAAATTAAGTTATTTTGATTGAGCTTAATCTGGATGCCAGTAATGAGAAAAAGTGAGAAGGATGACCATACAATATCTGATCAGGAGCTTATCAGGCGCTGTTCCGAAGGGGATAAGCGTGCGGAGGAACTTCTCTACAAACGCTATTTCTCATTCGCAATGTCGATATGTATCAGGTATACGGGAGATCAGTATGAAGCCATGGAGGTAGTAAATGACAGTTATATGAAGGTGCTTGGCAGCATAAAGGATCTCGACTGTTCGAAATCCTTCAGGTCGTGGTACGGCAGGATCCTGGTCAATTCGGCCATTGATAATTACCGAAGAAATGCAAAGCATGTGACGCATCTGCAATTCACCGATTTTGAGATGACAGAAGAGCAGGGAGCTCCGGTCAGTGCCGAACTTTCTGCAAATGAAATCCTGGAACTGTTTAACCGGCTGCCGGATAATTACAGAGTGACTTTCAATCTTTTTGAAATTGAAGGTTATACCCATAAGGAAATAGGACAGATGCTTGATATCAGTACATCAACTTCGAGATCGAATCTTTTCCGGGCAAAAAAAATGCTCAGGAAATTGTATAACAGGAACTTCAATCCTGAAAAACAAGAGGAATGAAACAGTTTGACGACTTGTTCAGGGAAAATATTAAGAAGGCTTTTGGCAGCTATAATGCTGATCACCTTGCCGGCGAGGGCTGGGATTCTTTTCTTTCGTCCGGAAAAGCCCGGAACAGGCGTATGGCAGTGATCCCGCTGCTGGCACGGGCAGCTTCAGTCCTTTTGATTGTGGGGCTTGGTGTTTTTATTGCTTACAGATTATCAACGCGGCAGCCTACCCGGGAAATCATTTCTGAATCTGAATCAGTGGTGCAGGAAGATCCGCAAATACCTGCAGTAACGACAGAGCCGGTTATATCTGCAGCTGCTGAAGCATCCCCAATATCCGTTGAGTCCTCTGTATCTGTTGTAACCATTACAGAAATATCAACTGTTGCCGGGGCCGCAGCGGTTACCGGAGATGCAGCCCTTACCGATGATGCAGCTCTTGCAGAAGGTGCAGCCCTTGTACCTGTTCCTCATGCCAGAGAAACCGTTTATGGTGAAAGCCGTTTTTTACTCCCGGATGTACTGGCCGGTCTTCAGGGGGCTGAAGGACTGAAAGAACTGCATGATGACATCAGTACCGGAGAATTAATACCTGCAGTCCGGGAATCAACGGGCACGGCATCCGGTAGAATTGACTTTTCAGAGGAGCTGTCCGGACAGGAAAAACGTCATGAAGGAAGAGCACTGATTGCCGGTTTTTCAGGATTGCTTGCCCGTAGCAGCGGATTGGCATCCCCGTCTTCCGGTCTTTCTATAGGACTCTATCTGGATCAGAAAATCACCAGAAAGATATCAATACGCCCGGGTCTTGCGCTTGCCAGACAATCATTCGGACTCGCGAACGGTAATGGTTACGTTAAAACTTCAGGTTTTTACAATGATCCCCCTTTGTCGCTTTCTGACGGAACAAGCGGGAAGGCCTATTCTTACGACGGAAAGCTGAACATGCTGGCAATGGAAGTGCCGCTGAATATTGTTTTCAGGATCAGCGACAGGGAAGGTTCAGGGTTTTATGTATCAGCCGGAGCATCCACCATGATATATCTCAGTCAGCAATTCACGGCCGATTTTGTAAATGAATACACCAGACTTGCACTGGATGCTGCGACCGGCCAATATGGAACCGAATCCCGTTTCTCAACCTTTGAGTTTGAAAAGGATTACGGTGCATTCAGCCGTACCGACTTTTTCGGGCTCGCCAATCTTTCGGCCGGATACACCTTCACATACGCTAAAACCGGTACCATGCTCATAGAGCCATTCCTTCAGCTTCCTGTCAGTGACCTTACAAGTCTTAATCTCAGAATAAGATATGGCGGTCTGTCAATGAAATTCCGCTTCGGAAACCCATGATCCTGTTTTTCGGGTTCCTGTTTTCAGGATTCGTGTTTTGTGTGATTCTCTTTCCTTATCAGCGGCTTCCGTGATCCTTTTGCGTGTTCCTGTTTTCCTGGTTCTTCCTGTTCTATACGGGCTTCAGAAGCTGAAACAGAAGAATGGATACTCCAAGTGTAAAAATGATATTGAATCCCTGGGCAATAAGGAAACTGTAAAAAGGTCTTTTACTGTCCATCTGCCTGAAATCGGAAAACCGGGTCTCCAGACCTATGCTGATAAATGCCAGATTGAACCAGAATCCGCTGAATGCCTTCATTACTTTTCCGGAAGATGCTGCTGCCGGCGGACTCAGTATGAATGAGAATAGCAGGGAAGCCAGGATGAAGCCGAGTACAAATTTCGGAAAGCGTTCCCATATAACGCTTATGGGAACACGGTTTGCGTTATTTCTGCCATCCTTGCTTCTGTATGCCCAGAATACTGAAATAATGAATGCAGCCACTCCAAGCAGGACATTCTGTGAGAATTTTACTATTGTAGCATATTTGAGTCCCGTTTCACCGGTTATGGTACCGGCAGCCACCACTGCTCCCGTGGTATCAATGGTACCTCCGAGCCATGCGCCTGTTACAATATCGGACAGTCCCATCCATTTGGCAATGATGGGAAGAAATATCATCATCGGAATGGCAACTATCAGGACAAGGGAAATGGTGAATGAAAGCTTTTTCTTGTCTCCGTTGATGGCTCCTGCAGTGGCAATTGCTGCTGAAACACCGCAGATTGAAACGGCACTGGCCAGCATGGTTGAAAATTCATCGTCATCCTTCAGCTTGCGGGAAATCCAGAATGCGAAATACCATACGCTTATAACAACAATTACTGCCTGAATAAGTCCGAATGTTCCTGCAGTCAGAATATCCCTGAACAGTATGGTCGCTCCGAGCAGGATAAGACCTATCTTGACGTACAGCTCTGTCTGGACACCCGGCCGGACCCATGAGGGCAGCCTGAAGAAATTGCCGATAAGCAATCCGAGAATAAGGGAGAAAAAAACAGTTTCCAGACCCAGGGTCTTGAAAAGTGAATATGATGCAATGAATTGTGCAATCAGTGCTAGTAAAAAATCAGCAAGAAAACCGGTCAGGAATTTTTTCAGTGAATCGCCGCTCAGAAACATTCCCAGGGCTGAGACAAGTCCAAAAACTAGGAAAGTATAAATAGTGGACATTCCAAACTTTCCGTCAAGCATTGCGGCGATGCTGCCAAGTCCTGACCAGCCTTCCTTGCCGCCCAGGGATGGTATGGCAACAGAATAGCCGGTGGCAATTACAAAAATTATCAGTATAAAGCCGGCGACAACCGATGCCCAGTCCTGCCCGATGTTGTATTTAGCGGCAGTTTCAGATTTTTTTCCTTCAGTCATTTTGTGATATTTTTGTTAGGTTTTATTATGCCCACAAAGATTAAACCTGTTGCAAATTATTTAGTGGGCATAAAATCGTATTTTTATATACGTCTTTTCCGAAGCCGGATTTTCCAATTTAAGGCGTAACACACTCGGTATTAATAAACAAAGACTCTGTTTTGAATATTTACGGATTTTTTCGCTTAGCCTGCCCTTAAAAGAGCCCGGCATCAGCGAAACAATCTTTACTTAATTTAAGCCCGGAAATTCCGGATGCCGGGATTCAGAATCCGGCAGAGAAGATTTTATGAGATAAAAAAAACAACTTATATGCAGAAGAATAAATATTTCAGGTTTCTTATTTCAAACCTCAGGATCATTAAATTCAGATTTATCATCCTGCTGATCAGCGGATCATTTGCCTCAGGTCATTTATCCGGACAGGAAGCGGAGGATTTCACGCCCGGAGGAAGGCCGGAAGCCAGGATCTTTACAAGTATGAGCGCTACCTTTGCCGATGGTGAAAACCACAATAAATTTGACATTGCACGGGCTTACCTGGGTTACAGTTATAATTTTTCGCAGAAATTCAGCGGGAGGATAGTATATGATGTTGCAGATCCGTCAGCAGGCAATCTTAAATTTTCCGGCATGCTGAAATTTGCATATTTACGGTATCAGACTGACAGGTGGACCATAACGGGCGGCATGATACCCCTTCCGGAATATGATCACGGCGACAGGAAATGGGGTTTTCGCTATGTGTACAAGACTATGCATGATGAATATGGTTTTGGCACTTCAGCTGATCTTGGACTGAGTATTGGCTATAAAATATCTTCATTGCTGTCGGCTGACCTTACGGTAATGAATGGTGAGGGCTTCAAGCTTACTGAAAATGATTCAATCCTTAAAAGTGCAGCAGGTATCACACTTACACCATCGGAAGATTTTTCACTGCGGGCTTATTATGATATTATGGCAGGAAAAAGGCGCAGCCAGCATACTGCTGAGTTCATAGCAGCTTATGAAAATGCCGGCTTAAGCCTGTCGGGAGCATATAATTTCAGGAAGAACAATAATCTGATAGAGGGGCATAATTACCACGGCTTATCATTTAACGGTGCGGTAGCAGTGAATGACAGGCTGCGCCTGTTCGGAAGGTTTGATCATGTTGCTTCCGTTACTGCCTTCAGTGGTCTTGATTCGTGGAACCTGAGAAAAGCCGGCCAGCTTGTTGTTGCGGGTATGGAAATCAGTCTGGCTCCCGGTGTCAGTATCGCTCCCAATTTCCAGGGATGGAATCCGGCGGACTCCGGAATGCCTTTTATCTCCAGGTTTTCATTGTCACTGGATCTGAAACTGTAGCTCTGGCCACAGATATTAAAAGTGCCTGCAGGGGAGGCGGAAGCTTGTCCGGAGGATTTCCGGACGAGCAGGATACCTGATGTAAACGGATCTGCCCCCCGGGAAACCTGTTTTATTTTCCTATTATTTTTCCTGCTATTATTTCTGCAGCCTTGATCAGTGGATAGCCTGCAGGTGAGGCAGTCAGACAGGGATGTGTTCCAATCTGCGCTGTAAGCAGTGAGTTTACTGTCATCCGGTTCTGAATAATCATGCCTATGACGTTTGTAAGTTCTCCTGCACTCAGTCCGCCGATAACCTCACCACCTATGATAACTCCGGAATGACGGGCAACAATCAGTTTAACAAGTTGTTTCTGTGCACCGGGCAGATTCCCGGGATGACGGTCAATGCCTTCAAATACGCCTGTTACCGTATCTATTCCTTCAATTTTTGCCCTCGCTTCGGTTACTCCGGCCGTTCCAAAGCCTGTGTCGCCTATTGCAGTGGAGTATATTGCAATTGTGCCGCTGAATGTTTTTACCACATTGAGATTGAACAGGTTCATACCTGCAATGCGGCCTTCGGCACATGCCGTTGAAGCCAGCATTGTTGACACTCTGGCGCGTGTGACAAAATCGCGCTTCTGGGCACAGTCACCCACAGCAAAAACATCTTTTGCATGTGTACGCATATATTCATCAATGGCAATAAAATTACTTTCGTCAACATATATTCCCGATTTGCGGGCAAGTTCAACATTTGGCTTGTATCCCACGGAAAGGACTACTGCGTCAGCATCAAAAAACTCACCGTTTTCAAGTTCCACTTTTTCAACCCTGCTGCTCCCGTGAATTTCTTTTATTCCATTGCCGGTAATTATTTTAACTCCTCTTTGAATCAGTATCTCCTCAATTCTCGTTGATAATTCCGAATCAAAGGCAAGCATCAGAATGTCAGGCAGTTTTTCTACCAGCAGGACATCATGGCCACTTTTTACAAGTTCATCTGCAAATTCAACACCAATGAAACCGGCACCGATAACCACAACCTTTTTTTGTGAAGCCAGCCTGGCCTTCATATCCTCAAGATAAGTCTTGTCTTTCGGTATCACATATACATTTTCCTTATCGCCTCCGGTAAGCCAGGCAGGTTTAACAGGTATTGAACCGGTGGCAATGACAAGCTTGTCATATTTGATCTTTTCCCCGCTGGCAAAGTCAACATATTTGTCTTCAGTGCTGATAAAGGTTGCTTCATCCACAATGGATTCAATACCGGCCTTTTCCATCATCGTGTCGACCGGCATAATATTCTGGCTTACACTGTCGAGAGTTCCGAATATATAAGGTATTCCACAGGGTACCATCATGTCTTTCTGTTTCTTCACCAGGATGAAGCTTTTTTCCGGCCATGATGATTTTCCTGTAAGGGCAGCAACCATGCCTGCTGCACTTCCTCCAATCACAAGTACATCTGTTGTTTTCATATTGTTTCTAATTTAAATTGTTAAATCCTGATATTCAGTATTAATATTTTCCAGTCTGAAGGATGGCAGCAGGCTTCACTTTGTCCGGATTTATTTTGCCCTGAGATATTGTTTTGGCCAGGCTATTTCTTCCTGCCAGCTTCCTGCAGTCTTTAGCGGGAAGTAGGGATTTCTGAGCAGTTCCCTTCCGAGAATGATAAGATCTGCCTTGTTTTCCGAGAGTATCTTTTCTGCCTGTCCGGCATCAGTAATCAGGCCTACCGCACCGGTTTTTATTCCGGTTTTTTTTATTTCTTCCGCGAAGGGTACCTGGTAACCCGGACTGAAAGGGATTTTGGCGGCGGCAACATTGCCTCCCGAAGAACTGTCAATGAGATCCACTTCATGTTCCATCAAAATACGGGCAAGTCTTACACTTTCTTCGAGGGTCCAGCCTCCGGCTGTCCAGTCGGTTGAGGATATCCGTACAAACAGGGGATTTTCAGGAGGCCATACAGATCTGACGGCCCTTATCACTTCCAGCAACAGGCGTATTCTGTTTTCAAAGGAGGCTCCGTATTCATCGGAGCGGTTATTGCTGACGGGTGAAAGGAATTCGTGAAGAAGATATCCGTGTGCGCCGTGAATCTCAATTATCCTGAATCCTGCTTTTACTGCCCGTTCAGCAGCATCCCTGAAAGCTGAAATCACTTTTTGTATTCCATCGGCGGTGAGAGCTTCCGGAGCCCTGTCCGATTCAATATATGGCAGGTTTCCCGGGGCGTATGTCTGCCAGCCCCCGTCATTCAGTCCCAGCTGCCTGCCGCCTTCCCAGGGAGCAGCACATGAAGCTTTTCTGCCCGCATGTGCAAGCTGTATCCCGGCAACGGCACCATGGTCATGAATAAATCTGACGATTCTTTTCAACTGCGGGATATGATCATCACTCCATAGTCCCAGATCACCCGGTGTGATCCTGCCTTCCGGCAGCACTGCCGTTGCTTCCTGGATTATCAGTCCGCTTCCTCCGGCGGCCCTGCTGCCATAGTGAACCATATGAAAGTCGTTGGCAAATCCGTCTGTTGCCGAATACTGACACATGGGCGACATGGCTATCCTGTTACGGAGTGTTACATTCTTTATGGTTAAAGGAGATAATAATATTGACATTGTTGGTGTTTTAAAATCCTGAGTAATATAAAAACACAGAAGCTTTGTCAAAAGTTCACTGAGAGATACTCTGCTGCACTTTCCGTTCCGGACGGTAGTCCGCTGCAGAATTCCTGTCAGGATTCCCGGAAATTTTCCGTCATGAAACCGTCCTGAACATAGCAGATTTGGTGCCGGTTCAGACTGACAATGCAGCGCCTATTGCTGTTGCATATTCGGCGTCAGCCGGGAATTCGAAATTTATTTTATGTGCCCGTGAAATATGTTTCAGTATTTTCTGGCCGATAGGATTGTTGCTTCCCTTTCCGGTCACCACAACGGTATCGTTATTCTTGCTTTTTGCTGCAAATACCGAGATCATGCCAATAACCTGGTATGTAAGGTTGAATATTCCCATTGCCAGATCTTCCTTTTCCGCAATATCAAGCATTTTACCGAAGTTGGATGCAGTGAATTCCTTGTCAAGGAAGCTGATATTGCTGTCCGCAATATCGCCGATCAGCAGGTCAACGTTATTTATTGATCCTTTTGAAGCATACTGCATGATTGTGTCAATATCTGTTATTCCGAGCATTATTTTTGACAGGCCGATAATTGTACCTCCGCCGACTCCTGTTCCGCCAAGGTGATTGATTTTGTTGTCATCAACCTCAATGATGGCTGTTCCCGTTCCTATGTTTGAAATTATTATCCGCTCTTTTTTCGCAAGATATCTGCCGCCGGTTCCTATTGCCGTCATTTCGCCGACCCTGTTGGTCTTTATTCCAAAAAGATCATCCGTGATCCTGGCCGCGCCCACGCCGGTGATATTGATTTTTTCGATGCTGTTAAGACTGAAATGAT
>JAAYKX010000244.1 GCA_012522155.1 Bacteroidales bacterium | reverse complement strand
ATCGGAAAAGAACGGGGTTCTCTGGTTTGATTCAGAGAGATCACCTCTTCTGAGCGGCAGTATGTTTCCCTACAAAGGCAATACCTTTGTGGTGAAATGGACTGACAGGAGTCTGGATGCGGATGCCTGGGTGATTTTCACGCTCGATGTGGAAGGCAGGGCCTCGGGAATGACCATGAAGGCATTATCTCCCCTTACGGATTTTAGTTATGATTTTCATGACCTGGACTTCAGGAGATAAACAATATGCTGCAGGAAATAATCAGAGTTTAAACCGTTCCCGCCAGGTCAGCCGTATGCCGGCAGCTTAAAGTAATGTGTAATACCGGAAGGCTGTTTCAGTCTTTGTAGGTGACGTCAATTTTGGCAATCATGTCCTTGTAGGATATTTCCCTTATCCTGTAACGGAGGATATCCTTTCCCGTTAAAGATGAGATTTCCCTGAGGATCTTCTGTTTCTCGTCTGTTTTAAGCAATTCCAGGTCTTTGAAGATTATCCTGTATGTTGTTGTGTTGTACTGCAGGGTGAATTCTTCGAGGATGATCACACAAATAATCAGGATAATGTTGAATATTAAGACGCCGAGCAGTGGAAATCCTATCAGCTTCAGGGAATTTATTACAGATAATCCTATGGTTGCAAACATATAGGACATATCCTTCAGACTGAAATTTCGGGTTCTGAATCTCAGTATGGTGAAAATTGCAAAAAGACCGATAGCCATTCCGAATTCAATGAAAACCGATTTCAGCATTGAGGTAATGAAAAATACCGTTATGCCAAGCAGAAAGAATGTAAAAAGAAATTTTTCCTTCTTGGAATATCTGAAATATACTACTCTGATAAGAAGAAAAAGGAATATTATATTTATTACAAAACGTAGCAGTATCCCGAAAAAGTCAGGATTGTTCAGATTGAAAATGTTGTCAGGCATGACGATTGAATTAGATTATTGACTTTCTTCCTAAATGCGGATGAAAATTACCCATTTTTATTTTATGGAATACAGCTAATTATCAACAGCATCGGCTGATATGTTAATAATTATTCTGGTTAATCCCCCCGGAACCGGATTTAACCGGAGCGGCAGCCTTTTGTTTAAAAGTAATTCGTTTATCAAAGGCATATAGAAAATAAAATAGGATATTTGTTAAGTAAATGGAATAGTGATTATGGTACGGATAACAACATTGATAATAAGCGGAATTTTAAGTTTTGCCTGTTTAAACGGATATTCACAGATATCCGGATGTATTGTAAAAATGGAAGCTATTTCGGGCGAATATTCCGGGAAATGCAGGAAAGGGCTGGCACACGGATATGGTATTGCTTCCGGAACAGACCGTTATGAAGGAGAGTTCAGAAACGGATTGCCACATGGACCGGGAAGATATACATGGGCCAACGGTGATTATTACAGGGGAGGGTGGAAGAAGGGACTGAAAGAAGGTGAAGGCCGGCTGGTAAGGGCAGATTCCTCAGTTATGGAAGGCATATGGAAACAGGACAGTTATATCGGAAAAAAACTTCTTGCCGCATATGTAATACACAAAAGCATGTCTCTTACCCGTTACTCTTTCAGGAAGACCATCAGTACCACGTATGATGTTAAGGTGAAGCTGATACGCGGGGGAATAGAAAATTCGGGTGTTGAAAATTTTATGATTGCCCACACCAGCGGATCCCAGTACATGTCCGGATCCCAGACCGGTATTCATAATCCGTTATTTCCACTGGATATAAAAGTCACGTTCACTGCCTGGAACATGTTCCGTACGGCAAAGTCGGATGTTATATTTGATTTCACCATAAATGATCCGGGAAGCTGGGAGATTGTGCTGAATTATTAGAACTCAGCATGCGAAATCAGAGAAATACTGTTATTTCATCCAGGGATTTCCTGTCTTTTATCCCCTTTTTTACAAATCCCGGTTTTGGATATCCAAGCGGGGTAATCCCGTAAACAACTTCAGATTCATTCAGGTCAAGGGCTTTTCTTAAAACTGCGGGATTGTATGCTGCAATCCAGCATGTGCCCACACCTTCGTTTTCAGCAGCCAGTATGATATGGGTCATGGCAATGGCCAAATCCGTTTCTATGGAATTGTAGGCATCCCAGGAACGTATCCATGACCTGTCTGCCATTCCTGTTACCACAAGGATATGCGGAGCATCCCTGAGCCAGTCCCGCTGATAACATTCCCCAAGTTTTCCGAGCATCTCCGGAGAGGACACCACCAGGAATTTCCAGGGCTGGATATTGCATGCCGAAGGTGCCAGTCTGCCTGCATTGAGAATTTTTTTCAGTATACTTTCGGGAAGGGGTCTGTCCGGGTCATAGCTCCGGATGCTTTCACGTGATTTAATAAGATCGTAATATTCCATTTTTCTGTGTTTTGGTTTACAGGAAAATCAGGTCCACTTTTTTTTCGTGATAACCGGTGATTAAGATAATCCTGTTTTTTAAAATGGTAAATTCCTATATTTACTAAAAGTCAAAAATAGTTTATTTATGAAAAATACTATTATTCTATCATTGTTGTTCACGGCATTTGTATTCAGCAGCTCATATTTAAATGCGCAGTACGATCATGTTGTTATGAGCAGGGAATATGTGATCTCGTTAACATCCGGATGGGAAGGAGAACGTTTTCCTGATGGAAGGCCAAAAGTATCCGATGACCTTTTGGAACGTCTGAAAAATGTTGTTCTGACGCATGCATGGGGCAGTCTGAGGGGCAAAGGATTCAATAATCAGTACCAGGGTAACTGGATGATGATCCATGAGGATAAAAACACAATTATGACCGGCAGGGTGGTTACTGCACAGTATATGCCACGAAGGCCTGACTTTGCCGATGTTGTAAGAACTGTCGGACTGGCTGAAGGTCATAGTGAACTGGCCGGAAGTAATGTCTGGCCAATAGATATACTTAAGGATGGAGATGTTTATGTTGCCGACGGTTATGGCAAGCTGGAACAAGGGACACTGATAGGTGACAGACTGGCAAGTTCTATTTACAGCAAATCAAAAAATGGAATAATATTCTGGGGCGCTGTAAGAAATATTCAGGAGATCAAAAAGGTAGAAGGTTTCAATGGCTGGATATTAGGAGATCATCCAAGCTCTATAAATGAAATGATGCTGACATCCATAAATGCTCCGATAAGAATCGGAGCAGCAACTGTTCTTCCGGGTGATGTAGCCTATGCCACACCTTATGGAACGTTATTTATTCCGGCATATCTTGTGGGAGAGATTGTTTTCAATGCAGAAATAAGCAATCTTCGTCATGTCTATGGAATTAAGCGTCTCAAGGAAGGGGACTGGACAACCGGGATGATTGACAGCAGATGGTCGGATGAAATGGTAAGAGATTTTAATGAGTGGCTGCGTAAAATGCCTGACTCTGAACTACCCATGCCCAGGAAAGAGTTGAATGATTATCTTGACAGAGTCAAATAAAATTCCGGAGAAGTCAGCTATGAAGACAATTTCCCGATAAATCGGGGCTGGTAATGGAAACCACTTAGTTTACAATAACATAACAATAATATTTACGTATGAAGATTAGTGAAATAAAAGAATATGATGAAAGAATATTCAGGGCGGTCCTGAATCTGTTGCCGCAGCTCGATCCTTCCGTAGTGCTTCCGTCAGCCGACCTTATGAGGAGTATCATAGAAAACAGGGATACCTTTCTTTTTGTTGCCGAAGATGAAGGTGGTATTATCAGAGGTATTCTCACCCTTGTCAGATATGATATTCCCACCGGTACCAAGTTCTGGATAGAAGATGTTGTTGTTGATGAATCACAAAGAGGGAAGGGATATGGCAAGGGACTGATGCTTCATGCAATCAGATACGCCGGATCACTCGGTGCCAGAAAAATAGACCTGACCTCCAGGCCGGAAAGAACGGCTGCAAACCGCCTGTATCAGGATCTTGGATTTATAAAACGGGAAACAAATTTTTACAGGTATCTGCCCTGATCTTTTTATAAAGACCCGTATGGGGTGGCGGAACTTTTTTTCCGTCGGTGGCTTGGGGATATATAAAAGTAAAACAGGCAGCTGCCTGTTTTACTCATGACTGATCCCGGGGATCAGTATTTCATTTCTTTTCCCGTTGCATGAATGCTGAAATCATATCAAGCGGAACCGGGAATATTATTGTGGAGCTCTGTTCTGATGCCACTTCCGTGAGGGTTTGCAGGAAACGAAGCTGCAGGGTTGTCGGATTGGCACTGATTATTTCTGCTGCATCAGCCAGACGGGTACTTGCCTGGAATTCACCTTCGGCATGTATTACCTTGGCACGGCGTTCTCTTTCTGCTTCAGCCTGTTTTGCCATTGCACGCTGCATCTCCTGAGGCAGGTCAATATGTTTTACCTCAACGTTTGATACTTTAATACCCCAGGGTTCTGTCTGGTGATCAATAATTTTGGCCAGCTCCATATTTATTTTATCACGTTTTGACAGAAGCTCATCCAGCTCCGACTGGCCAAGTATACTTCTCAGTGTTGTCTGAGAAAGCTGGGAAGTTGCAAACAGGTAGTTTTCCACTTCAATGATTGCCTTATCCGGCAGCATCACCCTGAAATAAACCACGGCATTTACTTTTATCGATACGTTGTCCTTTGTGATGATATCCTGCGGCGGGACATCCAGCACAACGGTTCTCAGACTCACTTTTACCATTCTGTCAACCACCGGTATAAGTAAAATAAGTCCTGGTCCTTTCACGCCTACCAGTCTTCCGAGACGGAAAACCACAGCACGTTCATATTCACGTAAGATCTTTATTGCGCTTGCCAGAATGATAAACAGGAATATAATTACTGCTATCAAAAGAATACTGGGTGTTTGTTCCATAATGATTCCCTTTCAGTTTGGTTTAAATTACTTTTTGAACTATTAATTTCATGTTTGAAACCTTGATAATCCTGACCTTTGTGCCTTTTTCCAAATGGCCGTCGGGACTTTCGGCAAACCAGAACTCCCCGTGAACAATTACCTGTCCTTCAGGAGCAAGGTCAGTGAAGACAGTGCCCGTTTCTCCTATAAGTCCTTCTATGCCTGTTGTGGGCTTCCTTGTCTGGGCCTTGATGGCAAAACCAATGGCAAAAAGGAAGAAAGCTGCAGTAAGTATGACAATTACCAGGATTACATACCAGGATATCTTGATTACTTCAAGTGTGGATTCTGTATTTATTAGCATGACTGATCCAAGAATTAGTGATATTATTCCGCCTATAGACAATAGTCCGTGACTGACTATCTTTATTTCAAGTATGAAGAGGATGATTGCAAAAATTATCAGTGCCAGACCTGCATAATTTACCGGCAATGTCTGCAGCGAGTAAAATGCAACGATCAGGCTTATTCCTCCTATTACTCCCGGGAATATGGCACCCGGGCTGTAGAGTTCAAACATGATACCGTATATTCCAAGCATCATAAAAATATATGCAATATTCGGATCACTCAGCAGATTGAGCAGCCTTTGCTTGAAATCCATCTCAATCTCAATGACTTCGGCTGTGGCAGTATCCAGGGTTTTTGTGCCTGAGGAAAGGGTAACTTCTCTTCCATCTACCTGTTCAAGAAGATCCCTTACGGATATTGCCACCAGATCAATGACCTTCAGATCTATTGCCTCACTTTCCGTTATTGACAGACTCTTCCTGACGGCATCTTCAGCCCACTGTACATTCCGTTCCCTTTTCTCGCTGATTGTCCTTATGAAGGCTGCCGCATCATTGGTGGCTTTTTCTATCATTACCGAATCCTGCTGACCCTGAAGGGAAACAGGATGGGCTGCACCCATGTTTGTCCCCGGTGCCATTGCCGCTATATGGGCGGCAAGAGTGATAAAGACTCCGGCAGAAGCAGACTGGGATCCTCCCGGATAAACAAACACAATTACAGGTACATCTGAATCCAGGATGTCAGTAACTATCATTCTGGTGGATTTAAGCAATCCACCCGGTGTATTCAGTTTTATGATGAGACATTCTGCATTTTCTTCCCGGGCACGCCTGATCCCCGACTGGATATATTCCGTGCTTGAGGGATTTATTGAAGCGTCAACCGAAATCATATGAACCTTTTTGAGGCTGCTGCCCTGTTCCCGCTCCGGTTCCTGTTCTGTTCCGCGGGACACTGTCCTGGCTGCTTCCCGGGTTGTTTCCTGCAGTGCCTCCCGGGCTTTTTCCCTGGCAGCTTCCAGTATACCTTCCCGTCCTGTTTCCTGCTCTGTTCCGCGGACTGCTGCCTTTGCTGCTTCCGGGACCATCCCCTGCAGCAGCAGGCTGAAAATAACTATGTAAAAAATGGAAAATCGCAACTTATTAAGTTATAAAATTATAACAGCTCTAAATAATTATGTAAAGGCAGTAAAGATAATTGTTATCCTGGTCTTCCTCCTATGTTACTAAAACCAAATTTAACTTAATTGATCAATATTTCATAATTTTCAATATACAATAATTGATGCTGAAACTATGATAAAGAACACATGCCATTGATTATTACAGTGCTGTGTTTAGCTGCCGTCCTGTCTGGCCGGGATCGCGATCCGGCCGGCTTCAGCTGACCTGCCGAAAATAAAATTAATGATATATATGTCCGGCTGTTTAAAAGGCTCTGAAAATTGTTAATAAGTAAATCACTGTCAATCCATTATTCTATATATATTTATTCTCTGCAATATGATTCCTGAAAATGGATGTGAATATACTCAGATGTCTGAGATACAGATGATGTGATATTAGTATGTCAAAGTCTTTTACTTCAAAATTTATTGTGCTATGAAGAAGGTAAAACCTGCAGAACCGCTGAAGGCAAGAAAGCTGATTCGTATCAATGATTACACCTGGATAGAAAAAAGACCGAATGAATCTGATGAGGCAACGCGTGAGAGGTTTCTTCAGAAACTGGCCAGGGCTGATAGTAGCAGGAACTATCATTCGGAATAATAGACAGGATTGTATATTTCAGTCGGAAATCAGTTCATGATTTCCATTCATGGGTTTCCTTTTTCAGCTCAGCCGTTTTGTCCGAGAGAACTGAATAATATTTGTTTCAGCTTTTCTGTGCGGGCTGATCCTGAACGACGGTTCTCATAGGGCTCATGATTGTTTTCATGTGCCACTATTTTTACAGGGGGACGGCTCAGTACGATTATTTCCTCACCCAGGAGAATAGTTTCTTCAACATCATGGCTGACAAAAATGACAGTCCTTTTGTCAGTTTTCCAGATCCGCGTGAATGATCTTATCATATTATGTTTTAATGCAATATCCAGTCCCTTCAGGGGTTCATCCATCAGAATGATATCGGAATGGCAGGCAAATGCTCTGGCAATTGAAACCCGCTGACGCATTCCCCCGCTGAGCTGTGAAGGATAATATCCGGCAAAACCTTCCAGTTCAACAAGTCTGATGAGCCGGTCACTTTCCTTGTGTCTTTCCCTGTCGGTCATATTCCTGTTCATGACAAACTCAATGTTTCCTCTGACGGTTTTCCATTGCAGAAGGCGGGGATCCTGGAAGATATATGACATAAGCTTGTTCTCAAAACCGCTCAGGTTCCCGCTGTCGGGAGGGGTGATCCCGCCGATAATATTCAGAAGGGTGGTTTTTCCACAGCCGGAAGGACCAAGGATACAGGTTATTATGCCTTCCGTGAAGCTTATGCTGAAATCCCTGAACAGAGTGATTTCATCATATTTCTTGTTCAGCTTGTCAATTTTCAGAGCCATGATCAGTCTTTCCAGTTAACAATTTTATATTCACTCCAGCGGATAATTTTCTCAAAGCCGTAACTAATGAAAACGGCAAGGAGGGTCCATGCAATAACAGCATCCACGTTAAGAAAAGTCTGTTCTGTCTGCATCATTGTGCCTATTCCGTATCTGGGCTGACTCAGAACCTCACCTATTATTATTGCCCTCCAGCCTATGCCCATGGCACTTGATGCCCCGCTTATTATAAATGGCATTATGGCCGGAATATATACTTCGGAAACTATTCTCCTGCGGCTTATCCTGTAAAACTTTGCCATTACAATAATGTCGGGGTCAACGCTGCGGATGCCGTCAATCACATTGGTGCATATAAACGGAAACATTGTGAGCAGTGCAATAAAGACAGGCACAGAGCCGGGCGTGAACCAGATAAGTGCCAGGAGGATAAGGGCGATGACAGGAACCGAGCGGACTGTTACCAGTATCGGCTGGAGAAAAGCATTAAATCCGGAACTCATACCTGCAACAATGCCAAGCAGCATGCCCAGGAGGGCCGAAATGGCAAATCCCGCCAGACCCCGTATTATTGTGGTGCCAACCACCATGATGAAATCCGGATCGGTGAACAGTCCGGCAGCAGTCATTAATGTCTTGCCGGGTGATGGGACAATGACGTCAGAATCAAAATATACGGCAAGTAACTGCCATAATATCAGCATTACTGCAACCGACGCAAAACCAAGATATTGTTTTTTAGTAATAGAAATTTTCATCAGGCATCTTTCTTCCGATAATATCAGGATTCATTTTATAGAAAACCGTAAAATATTTTTCAATTTCTTCACGGATACCCCGGGACCTTATAAAATTCATGTTGGATCCGGGTATGGCACTGACCGCCACTTCCATATCGGGGAGTATGTCGTGTTTCACGATCAGTACAGCTGCACTGTCGGGATAAGAGTTCACCCAGAGGACCGATCTTTCGCAGGAAGAAACAATCCTTTCCACAAGCTGCGGGTCACTGCGGAGAAGACTTTCCCTTACAATAAAGGCTGTCTGGGCAAGGGGAGAGCCCTGAACCTTGTTCCACTCGCTGTTCAGGTCAAATATCCTGTGCACATTCTTATTCCTTTTCATTACCAGGCTTACCTGGGGCTCGGAAAGTACTGCCAGTTTCGCTTCACCGGCGGCAACGGCATTGGACAGGTTGATGTGGGTGGGAAAGCTGTAATCAAGTATTATATCCCTGTCAGGATCCAGTCCGTTCTTTTCAAGAAGGAAGCGGAAAAGCACATCCGGTGTCATCCCCCTGGCCATTGTATGTATCCTCTTGTTTCTGAGATCCTCCCAGCATCTGACCGAGTTGTCCGTGCCGAAGAGGTAAAGAGTACCCCATACAGGAATTGCAGCAAGCCTGTAATCATATCCCATGTTATACAAGATAGCAGCCATGGTAGAGGGCAGAAGGGCAAAATCCGCACTGCCGTCGAGGATCATTTTCCTGACCTGTATGGGTTCATCCAGTATGCTGATATGAATGTTTTTTGCAGTATCATTGTAAATACTGTCGATAAAACGTATTATTCCCATGGATGAAGGTCCTTTCAGGCTGGCAATGCTAACGGCTTTCCGGTCATGACCCCTGCGCTCATGATTTCCGCATGCTGAAAAGACAAGCAGAATGAGAAGGACAAGAAACAAATTGCTGCGCATCTGAAAAACTTTACACAAATCTATTTAATTTATAACACAGTTATATAATTTTATGTTTCATTCAGCAAAACCCGGCCGGAATACCTGTTCCGCCCGGTAAGTACGTTCCGGTGCAGGCTCCGGCCCCGCTATGGCTGCCTATGTGAAACATGATCATAGTCATTGTTGAATTCAATTAAAACTTCTACTTTTGCAGCAATAATAAACCTGTAAATAAAACTGAGGTCTGTGATTTTGTTCAGGGCCAAGGTTATACAGGCTGACATTAATCTAATCCAAAGGTATTCTGATGGAAAAGAGAATAGGAACAGTACTTATCCGTATTGATAGTCGTGAAAACGTTCATCTTCTGAACGATATAATCTCAGATCATTCCGATATTATCATAGGCCGCCAGGGGCTGCCGCGTGAATATAGTCAAAGCATCATTTCTCTTGTTTTTGAGGGTACCACGGATCAGATCGGTTCCCTTACCGGCCGTATCGGCCGCCTAAGCGGGATCCGGGCAAAATCTGTACTATTAAAAAACAAAGAAAATGAATAAGGTATTTTATGCTTCGGCCGTCTGTTTAATTGCATTAACCCTGAGCTCCCGCGGACAGGACCCTGATCACCAGGAATTGAAGGGTGATACGCTCTCTCTTACTGAAACCACCATAAATCTTGGTGAAGTTGTTGTTTCGAGTCTGAGACTCGACCGGCAGGTTAAAAAACTTCCGGTACCTTTGTCGGTTGTCAGGTCTTTTGATTATCAGAAACAATCGTCTCTCACCCTTTCCAATGTGCTGGAAAAAAAATCCGGAATTTCCATGGGAGGAGACGGAGTATGGGCAACAAATATCAATATCCGCGGATTGAGTGAGAACCGGCTTGTGACCCTGATAGACGGAAACAGGGTTGAAACTGCGAATGACCTGACGGCTTCCATGAGCATGATTGACATGTATGATGTTGAAAGAGTTGAAGTGATTAAGGGTGCACAATCTTCATTGTACGGCTCGGGCGCAATGGGAGGGATAGTAAATATTATAACAAAGGACGGTTATTTTTCTTCCGGGCCCTATCTGACGGGAAATGTCAGTACCGGCTTTGCTTCGGCCAACAGGCTTTTTGCAGGACATGCGGATGTGAATACCGGTTCCTCCGGATGGTATTTCAGGCTGAGTGGCACCTACAGTGATGCCGGTGATATACGTACTCCCGAAGGGAAAATGCCGAACAGCCGGTATGAATACAACAACGTGACAGCCAAGCTTGGAATAAAGCCTTTTGAAGATCATATTTTTAAACTTCAGATTCAGCGTTACCAGGCAAATGATGTGGGCATACCGGGTGGTGATGCCTTTCCCGGACCGGCAACAGCTACTTATACGGGTATTGGAAGAGACCTGGTATCGGCCGGTTATGAAATCAAAAACCTGGGCAATATGCTGAGTTCACTGAAATTCGGATATTTCAACCAGTATATCGACCGCCATGTTTCACTGAAACCCAACACGGTGACGGAGGCAACACTTCCCAACGGAAATGT
>JAAYKX010000243.1 GCA_012522155.1 Bacteroidales bacterium | reverse complement strand
TAAAGCCGGAAATAAAGAGGCTGATGGCACAAATCAATACGACTGAAAAAGCGATCAGGTTTTTCCCGGGGGAATGTTTTTTAAGCTTGCCACCTTCCGGCAGTGTCATTTGCTTCAGGAAGTTCCCCGACTTGAAGAATATAAGAACAGCAGAAATTATCAGCACTGATGAAAAGCCATATGCAAGCGGAATAATACTGAAATCCGCTGACAGTGCCGTAGTCTGAACCGCACCGGACCATACAGAGTTTAACGCCTTGATGATAAGCAGGTTCAGTAAATAACCCAGAAATACTCCGGGTATTGCTCCTGCAAGTGATAACAGGAATGACTCTCTGAAAAGGAGGTTTTTTAAATATTTATTCCTGAATCCCAGTGCGTACATAATACGGGTCTGTTTTTTTCTGGTGTCGAAGTACATTGATACAGCCAGTGACAGGAGAATCAGGCAGGATATGATCATGAAAAAGCTGAGACTGAGAAAGAGAGAACTGAAATCCACGCTTTGCCCGGCACCTTCCATGGCTGAATCCCTGGCATCTGTAACGCTAAGGCCGGCAGTGGCGGGATCAAGGACGGTCCTGAGCCTGTCAGTGATTTCGTGGAGAGAAAGTGATTCGGGAAATCTTATGGCAGTAGCTGTTCCGAAATTATTTCCCCAGAGCATTTTCCCGGTCTCATAGCTGATGAAGGCTTTCGGCGTTCCCCTGTAGCTGTTCCAGTAATCCTCATCTTTTTTCCTGATCTGATCCAGGAGAATGGGCACGCCGGCATTCCCTCCCGAACATGTTGTACTGCCCGATATTCCCGGAAAATCCGGCATAAGTGAGGGATCTGCATACTTGTCGTCATTCTCTCCGATGGCAGCTATATAAAAATCCCTGCTTTTCTCTTTAAGGCTTTTTCCGGATAAGGGATCATACCAGTCGAGTGTCACCGTATCCCCGGGAACAGCATCAAGATCCTCCGCAAGCCATCTGTTGATAATTATTTCGTCTGCGCCAATGCCGGGATACAAATTTCCGGGAAGAGCTGACACAAAAGAATAGGGAGTTGATTTTTCGTTGATCCTGAAACTGTTGACAAGGTAGGTCAGGACGGCCTCACTCCCGGGTATCTTTTCAAGTATTTCCGAAACCAGGAGTCTGTCGAGGAATATCCGGTCAGAAATGAGTTCTCTTTCACCTGTTTTGGCGGATATTCTCAGAGTAAGACCGATATCATCCGGCGAAAGGACAGCGGATAGTATTTTATTATAATCAGCCTTATTTACCTGATCTGTCAGTATCCTGTTTGCCTGAATCTTTTTTTCCGGTCCCGGGGCAAGATCACTTATGTTAAGAAACAGAACCATAGGGATCTGCTGGCTGACACCCGGAGAAAAATCACCTGCATCTTCAGGGGGAATGATGCGGCTTACTTTCATTACCCTTGATCCATGGTTATCTTTTGACGGGGCAAAAGGAGCATTTGCCGGCAGAGGATCGGTCTCCCTGAAACGCACAATTATTTCTTCACCTTCATTTATGTCCAGGTGCCGTGCCAGGGCATTGTTTATTCCGGCTTCACCCGGATTGATAAGAAGTGAGCCGGCTCCGTGGAAAGGAAAGAAATTTCCATCAATACCGTATATTTTTACATTCAGGGCAGTCAGCCCGCTTGAGAAATTACTGCAATATCCTTCTGTTTCAAGAATTGAAACAGAAGGATTACCTGTCTGTTCCGAGATCTTTTCTGCAAGAGAGGGATCAAAATATCTTAATCCTGAAGTAATTATGATGTCAGTATTACCAAGTTTTCCTTCTGATGTCCGTTTCAGGCTGCTTCGTACGGAATGGCCGGTAAAAAGGGAACCGGCAATTACTGCCGAAAGAATTAATATAATAATAACTTGATAAACAGCATCTTTTCTGTGATAAACAAGAGATTTTAATATCATTCTGCAGACATCCGGCTTCATTCTTTTTCAATGTTATTCAGTTAATGAGTCTGCCGTTTTCCAGTTTCAGATGAATTTTCATTCCGGAAGCCAGGGCGGCTGAATGAGTGACAACAAGCAGCGTGAGACCCATTTCCCGGTTTATCTCTTCAAGAAGTTCAGCAAGTATTCCTGCATTTGCTGCATCAAGTGAACCGGTCGGCTCATCGGCGAGAAGAAGTGAGGGTTTGTTAATCAGGGCTCTTACAAGGGTAACTCTCTGTGCTTCTCCACCCGATATCTGAAAGGGATATTTACCGGAAAGGGATTCGATACCGATCCTTTTCATCAGCCCGGATGCATTTTTTTTCCTTTCTTCATATTCAGCAGTTTCAATATCCGAGGCAAAAAGCGGAAGAAGGATATTTTCCCTTACTGTCAGATGGGGAAGGAGAAGATGATCCTGAAAAACGAATCCTATATTCCTGTTCCTGTAGGCAGCTGATTCATCAGCATTAAGGGAACAGGCAGATCTGCCCCTGAAGACGACATCTCCCGAATCGGGATAATCAAGTGTGCCGATAATATTAATCAGGGTTGTCTTTCCCGAACCTGACGGTCCTGTAACAGCAACAGAGTCACCGTCCTTTATGACAAGGTCCAGGTTTTCGAGAACAATTCCCCGTTGTGAGTATGACTTTGATATTTTTTTAAGCTCAAGCATCCTGTGCTGTCTTTATTGATTTTTTATATGATACGGAAACAAGGATGTTTCAACTTTCCCTGTAAATTTCTGATATGGCAAGCGACATTTTGTCAAGAGAAAATTCTGACAATACCCGCTCTTTTCCTTTTTTACCCAGTTCTGATGCCAGTTCCTTGTCTTTAAGCAGCTTCTTCAACGATAAGGAAAGCTCTTCAACAGTGTCGGGCATATATGTAATTCCTCCTCCGCTTGCTGCAATTATTTCAGGAAATGCGCCGGTGGCCGGCTGTACAACAGGTATTCCGCTGCTGTTGGCTTCGAGTATATATAAGCCGTATCCGTCGTATTTCCGTACGGGAACACTTATCACGTCAACATCGTTGAAGAACTCCATTTTTTTATTACCCTGGAATTCAGGGTAAATCTTTATGCTTTCTCGGAAACCCTGTTCCCTGATCTTTCTTATCTGATCTGAAATGAATGCTTTGTCAGTGCCGGTATAACCTCCACATACATTGAGGGTAAGATTGGGCATTGAATGTTTTGTTTTCAGCTCAATGAATGCATCCACCAGTTTGTCGAACCCGTTGTAATGACTTACACGGCTGAAAAAGCCCAGGGCAGGAGGACGGTTTATTTTTTTCCCCCCGAAGGCCGGTTCCGGATCGAAGCCCAGCGGGATAACATGGATATTGTCTCCGTTCACACCTGTCTTTGAAATAAACAGCTGCCTGTAATAATTACTGGGAGTGATGAAATGATCAACATGAACAGATTCCCTGCCGATCATTTCCCAGGCTTTGCTTTGCCATGGCTCAGACATGTCATCAATCCAGTCATCCTCATTGAGAAGGGAACATACCACCTTAACCTTCATTCTGTTCTTCAACTGCCTGGCAAGACCGAGGATGAGTGCGTTGGAGAGATGAATGACATCCGGTTTTCCTTCCTTCATCAGATATCCCACCAGTCTGTCAACCTCTTTTTTCCGGAAGGCATTATCACCTTCTATCATGTTTATCGTGAGTTCCTCATATCCTTCCGTACTGGTTGTCCCTGCCTGCCTGGCAGCAAGTTTCAGAAAAGGCTTCATGTCAAAAAATTTTTCCAGAAAGTCCGGCATGTTTTTAAGAAAGCCAACCTTTTCCCTCAGGAACATTGAGATGGCACCAAAAAAAATATGCTCGTCAAAGCCTGTTACGGTACCGGCATCATCCGGCGGGAGATAAAGCGGAATAGCGCTTGCCGTGATTCCCGGCATTTTTCGTATAGCCCTGAAATAAAGCATATCGCGATAGCAGTTTGCACAGTAAAATGATCCTCCCGATCCTGTTATCAGATAAATGACTTTCATGTTTCTGCTCTTTCTGTTATATTTTCTGAACCTTTGCGCGATTTCCTGCAAATCCGTGTCCGGTGCCGGCAATTTTTATTTTGTTCCAAAGGCCAGCAGGCGTCCGTCTTCGGCAAGAAAATAAAATCTGCCTCTTGAAACTGCCGGTGAACTGCTGACAGGAGCTCCTGTATTAAAACTCCATTGTTTCTTCCCGTCCTGTAATCCCAGGATATAAATATTTCCGTCCATACTGCCGAAAAGCACACCCGATGGCGTAATTACTGCCGAGCCCGTAATCCGGCCGTTTGTCCTGAATTTCCATACTGCTTCGCCTGATCCGGATTTGTAGCAATACAGATACTTATCCTCATTTCCCACAACAAGGATATCCCTTCCTTCTGCCGGGATTGCCATTATTGCACCGGATCCCTTTCCGGCCGGCACTTCCCAGATCATTTTGCCGTTTATCATATCAAGGCAGTACAGGTTTCCGTCATAATCACCGAACCATGCCCTTTCACCGGATATTGCCGGGGATGCGGCAATATATCCGCCGGTTTCGAATCTGTTTCTCTCTTTGCCTGTGAGAGGGTCAGCAATCCTTACCATGCCATCGCATCCTCCGAATACTATTCTGTTGTTCATTACGGCAGGGGTGCCGTTGACATAGTTTTCCGTTTCGAGCTTCCATAGCAACCTGCCTGTCTGTGGATCCACACAATGAAGATAATAGTCATAACTTCCGAAGATCAGTCCGGAACTTTTTGAACTTGTCCAAATATTTGCAGATCCCACTATCTGGTTGTCAGTTGAATATGACCATATCAGCCTGCCCGACTTTTTGTCAAATGCCCGCATTACCCCGTCACCGGCTCCAATAAAAAGTTTATCTCCATGAATTACAGGTGCTGCTTCAACAGGACTTCCCGTTTCTTTTTTCCAGATGATTCTGCCCCCCGGGGAAACAGCATATACAGTACCCTTCAGATTACCGAAATAGATTATTCCCTCGCTGATGACAGGGGAGGACTTTGAACCCTCACCCGTTGAGACAGTCCATAGCAGGACCGGAGATGCAGGCAAAACGGAGGCGGTATGTCCGGTGAGATTGTGTGTTCCGCGAAAGACAGGCCAGTCGGTACCGGGCTTTTGCGATACGGCAGTAAAGCTGAATGCTGAAAACAATGTCAGGATTACAAAATGCTTCATTATTATTTTATCGTGTTTTATTATGTCCGGTAAAATAGCTCAGTGCACCGGTGGGGCATACACTGATGCACAGGTCTGCCTGCGTTGTCAGTATATCATCAAACTCCGCCGTAAGAGGTTCTGATATAAGGGATTCAAATCCCCTGTTGATAAAGCACAAGCCGGGTTCTTCTTTTTTGTCTTTACAGACTCTTACACAAAGACCACATTTAATACATTTTGCATGTTCAAAGATCAGGCCGGTCCTGTGGTTGATCTTTTTTGTCAGCGGAGCATTGATCACTTTTCTCCCCCTGTCCCTTATTCCAAGTTCCTGTGCCAGATCTCTCAGGCGGCAGTCTTCCGATGCCCTGCAGTCGCAGTGCATACAGTTTTTTGCTTCTTCACCCGCCGAATGGAAGTCAGTGATATTTTCAAAACGTTTCTCTGCGCCCTTACATTCCTTTAACCATTCTTTCAGTTCATCTTCTCCGATTCTTCCGGTACGGGAGGAAAAAGTCCTTTTTAAGCCGGTGTTTCCCGGCAGTCCGGCAGACTGATCCTGCAGTTCAGCAGGTTGTTCCTGCAGTCCGGCAGACTGATCCTGCAGTTCAGCAGGTTGTTCCTGTACTCCGGCAGACTGATCCTGTAGTTCAGCAGGTTGTTCCTGTACTCCGGCAGACTGATCCTGCTTCTCCTGCAAATTCAGATTTTGATAAATGAAAATCCTGATATTCCGGATTGACAGCTGTCTGTCAATTTTTTTTCTTCTGCAGGCATTTTCGCAATATCCCCGGCAGCTGAGACATCTGAGCTCGCGGCTATCCAGTTCTGACATAACAAGTTCAGAGGCTTTATCATATTCACCTGAAGCCAGCAGTCTGTTCATAAGCGGAATATTATATCCGGCAGGACAGACAACCCTGCATGGTGCCTCGCATTCAGCCCGGTGTTCCGAAAGCAGCAGCTCAACAGCTTTTTTCCTGATTGAGACAAGCTCTTCTCCTGAAGTATCTATATCCATGCCTTCACTGACCAGTGCAGTACATGAGGGAAGATAGCTGTTTGTGGCATTATCCCTGACCATGCAAACCATGCACGATGTATAATGTTCAACTCCGTCCATGTGGCACAATGTGGGAATGGAAATACCGGCCCTGCGGGCAAGGGATAAAATGGTTTCGCCGGCCGCGGCTTCCATCTCAATATTGTTTATTCTGATTTTAATCATTGGTGCCAATTATTTCAACAGCATTTTCAGGACAAACAATTCTGCAATTGTCACATTTCGTACACAGTTCCTGATTTATTTCATGCTTCTCATAAGGCCTGAAGCCTATCGCGTTTACCGGGCATTCCTGAAAACATTTTGTACAGCCTGTGCATTTATCCGTAATAACATAGCTGATCAGCCCCCTGCACTTTTTTGCAGGACAGACACCAGAAGCATGGGCTTCATATTCCTCACGAAAATATTTCAATCCCGTTATTACCGGATTGGGGGCAGTTTTTCCGAGTCCGCAAAGGCTGCCGTTTTTAACATAGAAAGATAGTTTTTCCAGTTCATCTATTTCTTTAATATCTGCCTGCCCCTCACTGAGACGTGTAATAATGTCCAGCATCTGCTTTGTGCCAACCCTGCAGAAGGTGCATTTCCCGCAGGACTGCCTGTGGGTGAAGCTCAAAAAATATTTTGCCACATCCACCATACAGTCCGTATCGTCCAGGACAACCAGACCTCCTGATCCCATCATGGCACCCATTCTGTTGAGCTCTTCATAATCAACCGGAGTGTCAGCCATTGATGCAGGTATACATCCTCCGGAGGGTCCCCCGATCTGGACTGCCTTGAATTTTCTTCCGTCTGCCACACCCTCGCCTATATCCCCTATAATTTCCCGGATAGTAATACCCATGGGCACTTCTATCAATCCACCCCTGGCTGTTTTACCTGCCAGTGCAAAAACCTTGGTTCCCCTGCTTTTTCCTGTTCCGGTTCTTCTGAAGGCTTCCGCACCATTATTTATTATCCAGGGAACGACTGCAAGGGTTTCCACATTGTTCACAAGAGTGGGCCGCTTCATATATCCCCTGACCACAGGAAAAGGAGGTCTCAGATGAGGTGTTCCCCGCCTGCCTTCAAGAGATGTTATCAGTGCAGTTTCCTCACCGCATACAAAGGCTCCGGCGCCTTCAAATATTTCTGCACTGAATGAAAAATCCGAACCAAGAATATTTTTGCCGAGAAATCCTTTTTCATGGCAATATTTCAGAGCATTCCGGATTCTTTCCACAGCCAGCGGATACTCTGCCCTGATATAAAAAATTCCTTTCGAAGCACCTGTTGCATAGGCAGCAATAAGCATTCCTTCAATTATACGGCAGGGGAATGATTCAAGAAGCATCCTGTCCATGAAGGCACCCGGATCACCCTCATCACCGTTGCATACTACATATTTCGGTTGTCCGGGCTCATTAGCGGCAATACGCCATTTTTCACCGGCAGGAAAGCCTGCGCCGCCACGGCCTCTCAGACCGCTTTTTATTATGATATCTGTTATCTGCTGCGGATCGCCGGACTGAATTGTTTTCTTCAAAGCATCAAAGCCCCCGAGCATCATATATTCATCAATGGAATCGGGAGAGAGAATGCCGCAGTGCATAGTGGCCAGCCTGACCTGTTTCCTGGTAAAATTATTCAGGTATTTTTCCCTTTCCTCACCCGGTATATTTACCGGACTTTTAAGCAGGTAATCACTCAGGAAAGTGTCTGCCAGATCATTGATCCTGTATCTGATCCTCTTTGCAAGTGATCCCGGGACAATATGTCTGAGAACAATTTCCTCAACCTGGTCCTGTGTCACATTTGTATATCTTGCATGTTCTCCGTTCCCTGCCACAATTTCCAGCAGGGGAGTCTGATTGCATACACCAACACAGCCTACCGGTTTTATTTTTATTCTGAGGTCAAAGCTTTCCGTTACTTCCATGAGTCTGGAGAGAATGTTTCTGCTTCCCCCGGCAATACAGCAAGAACCCAGACCTATCCTTATTTCGGCATCGGGATCAGCCAAATCCATTTTGTCATCCGGCTGAATGATTTCCTGTCCGGATGAAAGGAAATCCCTGAGAATATTTTCCGTCAGTGTCGGCTTTACATGTCCGTATGTTTTGTCATCAATCTGAACGACAGGTGCCAGGGTACAACAGCCAAGACAGGCGACTTCTTCTACTGAAAACAGATTGTCGGGAGAGCTGTTTCGCCCCTCACCGAAATTAAGGACTCTTCTGAATGAATCGCTTATGAGTTGTGAGCCTTTTACATGACAGGCAGTACCGGAGCAGATTTTTATAATATGCTTTCCAGTGGGAAGATGATGAAACTGACTGTAAAATGTGGATACTTCCGATATCTGTCCGGGTGTAATATCGCTTATCCGGCATATATGCCTGAGAGCTTCCGAAGGAAGATAGCTCAGCCTTTTCTGAACACCCTGAAGTATGGGTATTACCCTGTCTTTCCCTCTTCCTTCAAGTGCAACAACTTCTTCAACAAGCGATATGATTTTGTCTGTATCGCCCGGCTGACAATTACATGTGTTGTTTTCAGTATTTCCTGTCGTTGTATTCAATTTCCGGATATGCAATATAAATTTTCTCTTCCCCGTATATAAATACATCCCCCGGAAAATGCCGGGGTGCAGTCAGCAGCTTCTCCCAGTGATGATTCTGCAAGCAGTTCAAATTCCGGACCGGCATTAATCACATGCATGACACCGCTTCTGTTAAGAAACCAGACCTTGTCATCGGCGACCATTGGTGAAGCATAGAACTGATCCATGAGGTAGCGGGTCCACAGTGTGTCACCCTTCGTTGCATCATAGCATACAATATCACCATAGCCTGTTGCAAGGAAAAGATAGTCATCCGTTGCAACCGGACTTGACACATCGGGAGTGAACATATTGTCCGACCATATTATTGAGGCCCCTGTTCCTGGTCTGATGGCCGCAAGTACTGCATAATCAGTTACGGCATAAGCCAGGGTACTGTTCACTGCGGCTGAAGGAGCCACGTCACCCGACATACATTCAACAGCCCATAATTCCTTTCCGGTTACGGGATCAAATCCCGAAACATAGGGATTACCGTTTATTATTACCTGGGTCACGCCGTTGAAATCTGCAAGAACAGGTGAGGACCATGAAGCCATGCCACGCCGGAGGGTTTCCCATTTCAATTCTCCGTCTTCTATTCCGAAGCCCATCAGGGAGACCTTTTCATCCGCATCATACTGTACAAGCAGAAGATCTTCATGTATTATAAGTGAGCCTGAATATCCATAAATATTTTCAGGTGTTTCCAGGTTTTTTGCCCATTTCCTGTTGCCGTCGTGATCCAGGCATATCAGATTTCCGTTGGCAAATATTGCACATACTGCCCTGGCGTTGACAGCTGCCGTTGATACAGCCATTCCGGCATCATAGTCCATCTCAGGAACTTCAGATGGTTCTCCGGGGATTCCCGATGCGGATGCACTCCAGAGAATTTCACCCGATACCTTGTCAATACAGTAAACTTCGCACTGCATATTTTCCGCCCCGGTTACAAATAACTTATCGCCCCATATTACCGGGGAACTCTTGCCGTCTTTTGGGATTTGCAATTTCCATTTTATATTGCTGCCCGATTCACCGTCCCAGTTCATGGGATAATCCGATCCGCCGGCAATACCGCGGCTGTCCTGGCCCCGGAAAAACGGAAAATTGACGGGGTCCGGTTCGTAACTGTCCCTGACAGCCACCTGCCTGACCGCTTTTTCAGTCTTTTTTGAAGGTCTTTTCCGGGCAAGATCGGGAAGGTTGTCTCTCAGGAGAAAGGAGGAAATGATTGCCATGGCAACTATTGCCGAAACGGATACAAGGATATGCTTCATCCTTTTTGTCCGTATATCTGTTTCGTCAGGCAGCTGACCGGGGATACCCGGAATTGTTTTTTTATTTCCGTACAGGAGATACTGGCAAAAAAAGAAAACTGCTGCCCCTGCCAGTAAAAGATATGAACCGGTCTCGGCCTGTCTCCGTGAAGCAAAATAGGCTTTCCTGGCCATAAGGTCCATTGCCCTTACCTGTTCAGCCTTAACGGCATTGTCAGGATCACTGTCATATTGTTCCTTTATTTCAGTCAGTACCGGATTATCCAGCGGATCAATGGTTTTAAGCTGGATAATACTGAATATCATTGTTAAAGCAACGATAAAAGTGAAGACCCCGGCAATGAGGCTGATTTTTTTCAGGAGATCAGTATTTATATTCTTAAAATTCATTTCTCATTCTTTTGTGCTGACTTTAACCGGACAGTATTTAAAGCATCTTCCGCAACTGTAACATTTGCCCCTGTGCGGGACATAAGTGCTGCGGCTTGTTCTTATTGTCAGGGCCACAAGACTTATTCCAAGAGACAATCCAAGGAATCCTCCCGCCCAGGGTGAAGCCTTTCTGAACCTGTAAATGATTGTCAGCTCTTCTGTGAATAGTTCCTCTTCTGTTTTTCCGGCTTCTTTGAAGGCAACAGCATCTTTTGACACAGCCTCTATACCCGATTCCTTTTCAAGACGTATTTCCCGGGCAAGACGCACTTCCTGCCTGATGCCGGCCAGTTCCGGACCGAGATTGTAAAAAATCAATGCACCTGTTGCGGTAAAAACAGGAACCAGGACAAGCCGGGTCAAAAACATTTTTCTTGATTTCTTCCTTTCCCCGGCCGGTAAAACATCATCCGGAAAAAGTATTGCATCGTAGGGGCATGCGTTTTCACACAGTCGGCAATTAATACATTCAGCGGGGGTTATTGAAAGATGTTTCCCCGAAAAACGTGAAAACATATTGAGAAGAACTCCGTATGGACAGAGATATCTGCAGTATGGCCGGTTGATAAATATCCCTGAAAGCAGGAGTAAGGCACCGAAAATTATCATGGTATAGGGGGCATCAAGCCTGAATATACCAACAAAGGGATCATAGCGGCAAATGATGAACTGGCTTTCCATAGCAGCAAACAACACTGCAGCAGCGAGATAAATAAAAGGAACAGTTGCCAGGGCCGATTCAGCAGCTTTTGGCAGTTTTAGGGGATTGATCCCTGTCAGCTCCTGTATTGCACCCAGCGGACAAACGCCGGCACAAAAGACCCTTCCGTAGAGGAGGGCAAAAACCAGTGGAATAATAAAGAAGAGAAGGGCAGTCAGGGGGATTGAATAATTTGTGTTAAATAATGCCAGTGCTACATTCTGAACCGAGCCCACGGGACAGATACAGCCCTGCCTGAAAAAACCAAAATAAACAAGAGAGAAAACAGACATCCATACAAGTCCCCGCCTTGACCTTTTCCTGATTGCAAGCCAGGATGTCACGGACAAAGCGGCAATCAGAACAATCACATCAACATAATTCCGCAAATAGGATCGTTGCAGGGGAATCTGCTGTTCAGGATAGCTGTATTCAGATTCAAATTCCGGTCTGGGAAACCTGTCCTGTCCGCTGAGATCCGAATGCCAGCCCAG
>JAAYKX010000242.1 GCA_012522155.1 Bacteroidales bacterium | reverse complement strand
TTGACAAACTGAAATTCAAGCAGAAAGTAGTTCCCGGGGATACCATCATTCTGAAGATGGAGTTGACGGAACCAATGAGGAGAGGAATTGTATCAATGTACGGACAGGCATTCGTTGGCAATAATCTCGTTGTTGAGGGGGAAATGACAGCACAGGTAATAAAAAACAAATGAAGCAATGATTTCAGATTCAGCTTATATCACTCCGGGGGCCATAGTCGGAAAGGCTGTTACCATTGATCCTTTTGCCTTTGTTGCCGCTGATGTGATAATAGGAGACGAAACCTGGGTGGGTCCGGGTGCAGTGATACTTGACGGTGCAAGGATTGGAAGGAACTGCAGGATATTTCCTTCATCGGTCGTTTCAGGCATTCCCCAGGATGTGAAATTCAGGGGAGAGATCACCACGGCAGAGATAGGGGATAATACAATTATCAGGGAGGGTGTGACCGTTAACCGGGGAACCGTTACCACCGGCAAAACCGTGGTCGGCAACAATTGCCTGATCATGGCATATGCACATGTCGGGCATGACTGTATCATAGGTGACAATTGTATAATTGGCAATGCATGCGGCCTTGCAGGTGAGGTCAGAATAGATGACTGGGCTATTCTGAGCGGAGCAGTACTGGTTCATCAGTTTGTAAGGATCGGAGGCCATGTGATAATCGGAGGCGGGTCGAAAGTCAGGACTGATGTTACCCCTTTTATCAAGGCCGACAGGGATCCGCTCTGTTATATGGGACTGAATACTGTTGGCCTTAACCGCCGTAATTTCGGCAAGGAAAGAATAGATGAGATTCACAATATATACAGGATAATATACCAGAGCAGGAGAAATACGACACAGGCCCTTGAATATCTTGAAAAGGAATTCAAAGCTTCGCCCGACAGGGATTATATTCTGAACTTTATCCGCGATTCCGGGAGAGGTATCATCAGGGGTCCCCGCTGAATATTATCTGCCTGCACGCGGCTGTCCCTGCCAAAAGGCCACAGTGCAAGAGTTCCCATTTTCAGCGTCAGGATGCCGAAGGGGATCCCGACAATGGTGATCATGAGAATAATACTGCCGATAAGATACATTATGGCAATTATTACTCCCCCTAAAATAAGCCAGATTAGATTTGCCAGTATTCTCATTAATTTGAATAATAATTGAAATATACTGAAATCATTCTGTTTTTCGGGATTTTTCGGGAATCACCGCCCTGGTTCCTTTCCATTGTATCATTCCGCAACTGTTGAATTATTCCAGAATTATGGTCTTATCCCTGGGATACCTGACAGAGTAGCTTAAAATTGTTTGCCGGGTTTCCTGTGGCCCCAGTTCATAATCCCAGCTGACCCTCCCCGTTGAAGTATCATGTCTGCCGCCCGATAATTCAAGGGCTTCAACCGTTATGCCGCTGTTCGTGGAAACGGGTATCTGATCCAGAAGGTTAATCCTTACCGGGCTTGTCTTGTTATTCCGTATGCTTATAAGAAATGAAAATGTTTCAGTCTTGTTGGTACCGAAAACTCTTCTGCTGGTATAATCCTTTCTTTTTTCCCTTTTTACCAGTATGCTGTTGTCTGTGCCAAGCGACAGGGTAAGGGTATCAGAAAGCTGGTTTATATTGATCAGCGATTTGCCTACAAAGGTATTTTCGAAATAGAGTGTTGCCTCGCCGCTTTGAAGATTCAAAGCAGCCCGGTTGCCTATGTTGCCTGTAAGGTAGGCATGGGGTGACATTTTTGGCACTGCCATGTATTTGTATTCTGCCGGCACCCTTGTCCTTTGTATTTCAATTGTACGGACCCTGCCGTCCGATGCTATTGTATAGGGAACCGCAACATCGAATGACACGGCTGTTTCACCTTCTTTCCTTTCGACGGATACGGGCATTGCTTCTGCAATTTCCAAATCCTCTTCCTGCCTTATCCCCTCAGACTTCAGTTCATCGGATATTAAGGCTCTGTCCAGCTTCAGGGGGGCCGGGGCAGTAACTCCCCTGGCAACGATTATCTGTTCAGGAGCTTTGTAATAATCTATAAACCAGGGATTAAGTTCAGGAATATCTCCGGCAATCCATGGATTGGCATTTGAAAAACTCAGTCTTACGTTTTTCCATTCCACTCCGCTGTTCTGGAAAAGATTTGCCTTGTATGATATATCAACGGGATTTGATATATCGTCAACTCTCACATCATATGACGGAAACCAGCCTGTATTTGAAACCACATAGGCAAAATCCATTCTGGCTGAAAGTGGTTTTTCCGTATTGACAGAAACGGATATCTCTCCGGCAGGCAGCTGCTGTTTTCCCGTTCTTTCAGATATCTGTTTCTGCAACGCGGCTATCTGTTTCTCATAATCCTTTATAAGCCGGTTTTTTTTCAGGACAGATGTGGTGACCTGATCCATATTATCGGTATAAAGCTGCATATAATTTTTAAGCTGTTCAGTGGAAAATGCGGTCTCTCTTACGGGGATTGCCCTGTTGGCTATAAGGAAAGCTTCTTTTTCCTTCAGAACGCTTATTGCAGCCTTTTCATCCTCAATTTTTAACTGAAGGGCTTCGATCTGCTTCTTCACATTCATGATTTCAGGAGAATCCTCAAGGCTCTGAAGGTAATTGTTCTGATGATTGACTGAAAGTATGGTAAAATTACCTTTCCCTTTTACCTGGATACTTCTTGAATCTATATAGGGGGATAATCCTGATAGTTTCAGCAATGTTTTTCCTGGGGGAATGTCAACAACTGCCTCATGAAACAGCTGTGCCCTGTCGGGATATACAGTAACATGAATAATATCAGCCTGTATCCTTATTTCATTTTCTGCCCGTATTCCGTTCAGGGACATCAGCAGAATCATGCTGGTAATAATTAATTTTTTCATTTGTCAGCAATTTAATTATAATGGTCAGATAGTCTGCTATTGTGACTTAAAATTTCATTCAGAGAATTTCATCACGGGAATCTTCATAACAAAAAGCGTGCAATATCATATAAACCAAAAAACAGCAAGGGGAAAAGGGAGATCATTTTGCCATTAGGAAAAAATATTGCAAATTTGCAGCCTTTGAAAAGATTTATTAAAAATCCATGATAATTTTTCAGGTGCGAAATCTGATTAAGAACACATAATTTCGTTTATTTATTATGTTTTTAATCAGAAATGCTGTTTTAAACAGATATAAATCACAGGCCCAAAACAAAGGAAAACATGCAGGATAAAC
>JAAYKX010000241.1 GCA_012522155.1 Bacteroidales bacterium | reverse complement strand
GGACATACCCTGTGATCCTGCACCTATTACGCCGATTACCAAACGATCTGACGGGGGCTTCATTCCTCCCATGCCCAATACTGTGGAAGGAATTATTTCGGGAATCACGAAAGTGCCGGCCGCTATTGCAGCCGAACGTCTTAAAAATTTCCTTCTGGATGTTTTATCTGACATACGATTATTATATTATCTGGCCCTTATAGGCCGGTTTTACTGTTGTGATAACGGGAGTACCCGGAACAGGTGTCTCAAACTTCATATCCACTTTTCCGAATTCAAGTTTTGACGGACCCAGAAACATGTCCGATTTCATTATCTCATCCCATGTGACTGCCCGCCCGGTATAGGCTGCAGTCCTGCCCATGATAGCGGTCAGGGTGGACAGTGCTGTCTGTTCTGCCTCATTGACATAATCACCGGTTCTGATGGCATATACCAGATGCATATGCTCCTGAACATAGGGCGGGATGACCGGCTGGTTCATGGGATTACCGTTTTCATCCCTGGGATATTCAAACTGCCATTTGATATTTCCCCTGTGATCCCATATGGTATTCTGACAGTTCGTATAGCCTTCCGTTCCCACTATCAGCTCGCCTGTAGCATTGGCACAGCTGTCGATCTGCCTGCACATGCTGTGCGAACTGACTCCGTTCCCGTAGTCAAAATCAATACTGAAAAAATCGTACTGGTCGCCTGTCACCCTTCTGGCTCTTCCTCCATATCCAACGGCCCTTTCCGGATGTTTTCCCAAAAACCAGTTGATCACATCAATATTGTGAACATGTGTGTCGAGTATATGATCGCCGCAGAGCCAGCAAAAATTATTCCAGTTCCTCAGCATATAAGTCATGTCATCCCAGTCCGGTTCACGCTCCCTGAACCATACATGGTCCTGGTTCCAGAAAGCCTTTGCCGAAGTGATGGTTCCTATTGCCCCTGAAGCAACCTGCCTGTAGGTTACAATATAAGCCTCCTGATGTCTGCGCTGGGTTCGGGTATCCACATTCAGTTCTACAGTACTGGCTTTTTTGGCTGAAGTGATAATGGACCTGATCCCAACCGGATCAACCGCCAGCGGTTTTTCCATAAAGACATGCTTGTTGTTGAGGACAGCCTCCAGAAAATGATCGGGACGAAAACGAGGGGGAGTAACCAGGATGACAACATCCACTTCAGGAATTGCCATCAGCTTTTTATATCCGTCAAAACCGGCAAAGCAGTTTTCTTCCGGGATAGGAAGGTCAAATGAAGCAAATCTCTCCCGGCAGGCATCAATCTTATCCTGAAAAACATCTGCCAGTGCAATTATTTCAAGATCAGGACCTGAACTTATAAAGTTAATAGCAGCCCCGGTTCCCCTTGCCCCTGTGCCCACAAGTCCGGCTCTCAGCTTTTTTCCCCTGGGAGCACCTTTCAGCACCGGGGGAAGACCCAGTTCCCTGTTATCAGCTTTCTTTCTGTTGCAGGCCGACAGGATTGCACCGGCTCCGGCAACGCCAAAGCCGGCAATAGCCGCTTTCCCGATAAAATTTCTTCTGTTTATATTATCCATGTTTATTGAAATTTAACGTTCAGACCTTAATTGCCCGGAAGAGTGTCTATCTCACACACAACCCTGAATCCCACATCAATACAATCAGAATACCACCATATACTCTTGGGCATCTGCGGATCGGTCACCAGCCACGCGTTTGTCCGGGTAAAATCGCGTGCCGCACTCCGTACATCCTTTGCATCGCTCCTGAATGATCCGCCCCTGATCACATGCTCCTGTCCCCTTTCCGGACCTCCCGGGTTGACTCTTACCGAATCAATTGCATAATAATCGGCAGAATAATAATCAAGGCAGAATTCCGCTACATTTCCCAGCATATTAAGCAGGCCAAAGGGATTGGGCCTGACAAAGGACGGCTCCTGGGTTTTGGCGGAACTGTTTACCTGATAAACTACCGATGAAGCTATATTTGATGTATCAGGACTGATGAGTTTTCTCAGGAAACCTCTTGAAGTGAACTTTTTTGGATTTCCCTCAAAAAAGTATGGTGTTTCCGTTCCGCCCCTGCAGGCATATTCCCATTCAGCCTCCGTGGGCAGTCTGTATTTTTTCCCTGTTACCTGTGACAGCCACTGGCAATACACAGTGGCAGCATGCCATGACATTGTAATTGCCGGTCTTGATCCTTTTCCCCAGCCCTGGTCGGGTGCTCCCCAGGGAGGCGTGGCACCGCTTATTGCATC
>JAAYKX010000240.1 GCA_012522155.1 Bacteroidales bacterium | reverse complement strand
TATTATATTCTGGTAGGAGGGAAAAATGGTAGATATAAGATATCCGATAGGACTGATGTTTTCAATACTTGGAGTATTGGTTACAATATTCGGCTTTGTTACAAGGAATGCCCCTATGTATGAAAAATCACTGGGCATCAATGTGAATATTATAATGGGAATACTAATGCTGGTATTCGGTGTTGGTATGCTGTATATGGCCATCAGGAAAAAGAAAGAAGATCAGTAGTGCTGCCGGCCCTGTGGTATTGTTATTTTCACCACCTGGTACAGCCTGATACGTTATGAAAGAAATTACAGATGATACCACTTGCAGATATTTATTTGCAAGTGATAATACTTCGGGCGTTCACCCGGTAATCCTGAAGGAGATTGAACTGGTCAACCGGCACCATGTTCTGGGTTATGGTGAAGACAAATATACCAGGGAAGCCCTTTCTCTTTTCAAAGAACAGTTCGGACCCGATACTGAGGCCTTCCCTGTTTTTACGGGAACTGCTGCAAATGTTCTGTGCCTGGCAGCAGTTATGAGATCCTGGAACTCGGTTATCACAGCTTCCACAGCACATCTGGAACAGGATGAATGCGGTGCTCCCGAGAAATTTACCGGATGCAAGGTACTTGTGGTTGATACACCGGATGGCAAAATCACAGTGGACCTGCTTGAAAAACATATGTATGGTTTTGGTTTTGAGCATCATTCACAGCCCAGGGTAATTTCTGTGACGCAATCCACCGAAATGGGGACAGTATATAGTCCGGCAGAACTGGTGAAGCTTGCAGATTATGCTCATTCCCACGGGATGTATCTGCATATGGACGGGGCCAGACTAGCCAATGCAGCTGTTGCCCTTAATCTCCCGTTCAGGGCTTTTACTTCTGATTGCGGCGTGGATATATTATCATTCGGCGGGACAAAGAACGGTATGATGTATGGTGAGGCTGTCTGTTTTCTCAGGAAAGGACTGTCGGCTGATTTTAAATATCTCCGTAAGCAGGCAATGCAGCTCGCTTCAAAAATGAGATTCATTTCCGCACAGTTTATCGCTTTTTTCAGGGATGACCTCTGGAGGGAATGTGCTGCACAGGCCAACAGAATGGCAGGAATACTTGCAGACAGGATCAGGAGCCTGGAGGGAATTAAAATAACCCGGGAGGTACAGTCAAACGGTGTATTTGTGATTATGCCTGACAAGGTTGCGGAAAATGTCCGGAAAGAATGGTTCTTTTATACGTGGAATGAGAAAATATCTGAATACAGGCTGATGACAGGATGGGATACTAGGGAGGAAGATATTGAAGAATTTGTAAAAGTTCTCAGCAGGGAACTTCAGAATAAGGATAATGCCGTATGATCTCTTACCGTTAACGGCTCTCCGGCTGCTTTCCGGCAGAGACCGTTTCGGTAAAAGATAAAACTTGCCTTTTCAGCCAGTGGCTCTCTTACGGCCCTCTTATGGCTCCCCGGCGGCTTTCCGGCAGAGACCGTTTCGGTAAACGACAGGACAGCTTTCCGGCAGACTGCTTCAGTAAGCGACAGGAATAAAAAAAAGGGTCATACTCTGCGGTATGACCCTTCTGCATTATATAGATCAATAAAATGATTCTTGCTATTTAAGCGTAAAGGTAATCGGGACCATGTACCATACGGGTACCGGTTTTCCACCCTGTTTACCCGGATTAAACGCAGGAAGTGTTCCGACAACTCTTATAGCTTCCTTGTCCAGTTCCGGATCAACACCCTTCAAAACACTGACCTGGTTGACAGTACCTTTGGAGGTAACACAGAATCTGACTATGACCCTGCCCTGGATGTTGTTTTCCTTCGCCACTTCAGGATATTGTGTATGTTCGGCGATGTATTGCAGAAGTGCCGGATCCCCGCCGGGAAACATTGGCATTTCTTCAACAACAACAAAGGGTTCCGGTTCCGGTTCATCAACTTCCTGAACTTCTTCCCTTATTTCCTCGACGTATTCAACTACCTCTTCATCCCTTATTTCTATCTGTGCTTCATCGGCCGTCATCAGCTGAGTTACTTCTTCGGGTCTCACCGAGTCAACGACAACAGGAGGTACATACCTGGCCTGCTGAACAACATCTGATGGTGGCGGCGGCGGTGGCGGCGGGGGAGGAGCAACTGATTCCTGAGGCTGATCAAGAGTTTCCATCTGGATTTCAACCTGTCTTTCAGTTTTTTGTGATTTACTCTCAGCTGCCTTTGCATTGAGATATGGTGTTATGATTGCTGTAGAAAGAATAATCAGACCCAGTAACAATGATATTAAAAGATTCCTTTTATACTTTTTACGCAGAGAATAAGCTCCGTATTCCTTATTCCTGTGCTCAAACACTATATCGTCAAATGCAGGAGCCTTTATTTTCTCTTTTGCCATTTTAATTCTGGTTTAAGGTTAATAGGCTGAAGAAGCGGAAATATTGCTTGCTATTTCCACCATTCTTTCTTCATACCATGCAATGTCAACAAACGTATAACGGGCAATCCCGCAAATATTCATTTCATCCAGAATATCTACGAAATTTCCATAATTGGCTTCCTTGTAGGCTTTTATAAGCACAATTGGCCCGGTATCATCAATATTCTTCAACTCTCGTATTGCACCCTGCAAGGAGTCCTGGCTTATCCTGATCTCACCCCTGATCACTCTGTCCCTGTATTCATTTATGGTTCTGAAAAGCGTCCTGTTTCTCTCAAGGAGCAGTTGACGGATACCGTCCGGACTGAAATCAGTTTCCATTAATGGTGGGGGATTATCGTATTCTTCCGGTTTGACACCACCCGGATACCAGAAGACCCTGTTATCCGGACCAAGAAGGATGTTCAGTGTCCTGCTGGCCGAAATTCTGGGAGCCTCCTGCTTCTCGGGGTCTGTAACCCTGTCAGGAAGAGTTATATCCATAACTTTGGGCTTGCTCATTGAAGTTGTGAGCATAAAAAATGTTATGAGCAACATCATCAGGTCCACCATTGGAGTCATGTCCATATGGGGGAGTATCCTCTTCGCCCTTTTCTTCCCTCCTTTTTTTCCTGATTGAATTATTTGTGCCATATTACTGTTGTATTTCTTCCAGATTAATTTTAACTGCAGCCAGACTGGTAATCAGACTAAACCTTTTGACATTCAGATCCTGGAGTATGTTCAGAACTCTTTGTACGACCGGGAACTCAACGTCCGAGTCTCCCTTGATGCATGCCTGAATATTAGGGTTCACCATACGTGCATATTGTATCCACATTGCAAGCTGGTTGTTCGCGGAATCCAGAGGTATTCCGACCTGTAATTCTTTTCGGGCATTGGCATCCTGGGTATCCAGAAATGCTGTCATATCCTCCATCCTGACACCCATTGACGAAGGGTAGGTCTGGAATTCCCTCAGCTGTCTGTCCGTAAATTCGATACCGTATCTGTTACCCATTTCAGCAAGTATCTTTGGCCTGAACTGAAAAAGGGTATCGGGACCGTTATCAAAATTCATGAAGACTTTTCCGTCAGTAGATATGAGAAATGTCATGAAATTGGCATCAGGGATAGGTTTTTCTGATATTGAAAATGGCGTATCAACAGTAGCCGGTTCGGGTGAAGCCATAGTTGCTGTAAGCATAAGGAAAATAAGTATTACAGCAAAGGTATCAACCATCGGCGTCATGTCGATCGTGGGCGAACTTTTAGGTAATCTAACCTTTGACATCTTTATAAATTATTTTTTTAATTAAACCAAACGATTACTTGCTTTTCAATGAAGCAGTAAAGTTCTGTGTCAGACTGAATCCAGCCTCATCAATTTTGAAGGTGTAGGAATCAATGTAAGATGAGAAATAGTTAAATGCCAGAATAGCAAGAGTTGATCCGGTAATACCGAAAGCAGTATTAACAAGTGCTTCGGAAATACCCTGCGACAGGGCAAGAGCGTCCGGTGCACCTGATTGTGCAAGCGCTGCAAAGGCCCTGATCATTCCGAGAACTGTACCGATCAGTCCGATCAACACTGAAACGGAGGCAAGTGTCGAGAATATAACCATATTCCTCGAAAGCATCGGGAGTTCAAGTGCTGTGGCTTCTTCGAATGATTTCTCTATTGAAAGAATTTTCTGATCCCTTTCCAGTTCAGTGTCTTCCTGCAGGTCCCTGTATCTTATCAGTCCTGCCTTCATCACATTGGCCAGAGATCCCTTCTGTTTGTCACATGCTTCAACTGCTTCTTCTATTTTGTCATTATCGAGCAGTTCCTGCAGTTTTCTTACAAATGTGTTTAATCTTCCTCTTCCTTTTGCCCTTGACAGTGTAATCAGTCTTTCAATGACAAAAATAACGAGGACAACAACGCATGTCATAAGTATGGGAACAATAAAGCCACCTTTATATATAATTCCGAGGTAGTTTCCTTCAAGGGCGTGTCCTTGTGGATTGCCGCCTTCAAAGTTGACCGGATTACCCATGACATTCACAAATAGTAAATAGCATGCTACAAATGCTATTATAATAGCACTTATTGCAAAAAGATTCTGCAATGCTTCTTTGAATGAACTTCCTTGTTTACTCATTTTTATCGATTTGTTTAGGTTTAAGATTTATTGATTAGCAAATATATATAATTTCAATTTTGTTTTAACAATTAATGAAGGATATTATTAAACATTTGCAGGTTTATTAATATCCTTTATTAAAAATATGCCTTCATCAAGATTCCGGTTTTGATAATCTCTATCCGGTTATTTGGTAAGGTTAACATTATAGACTCTTGACTTGGTAACAGGCACTTCCTGGGTTGTATAACCTTTTGCACTAATGATCAACACTTCTGAGCCCTGGGGAATTTCAAACTTGAATTCACCCTTTGTATTTGACATCATTTCTGCAGCAGTGTCCTTTACCCTGATTGAAGCATAGGCTATGGGCTGTTTGGATGCAGCATCCCTTATAATACCCTTTATCTCGTTTGGATTAATACCTTTTCTGACTGAAGCCTCGAAATCGCGGATATAGCTTATCTGACTTTTAGCCGTTGAATTGGCCGGATCGATTGCCAGTATCTTTTCATAGGCTTCAGCTGATCTGGACAGAAAGGGAAGTCTTGCTTCATTTACCTTTTCTGCACCTGCCAGTCTGAGTTCTATCAGGCCTATACCGTTTAACCCGCTGATCTTGTTGTCATTGTTTGCTTCATTAAGATTTATCAGCCTGTTATAGTAATCCCTGGACCTGCTGTATTCGTTTGTTGACATATGTAAGTAACCCAGATATTTCAGGGCTTCAACCATTTCATTTTCATTTTTGAGCGAATCTGCCTGGGCAATTTCAAGAAGCTTTTCAAACTTCGGCCTGGCCAGACCCATTTTGGTATCGGGATCCATCCTGGAATATGTGCGGGCAATATATGTATGTGCAGGCAGATAACCCGGATCTTTTGAAACAACAATGTTAAACACTGAATCGGCAGCCTGGTAATTCTCACCAATATAGTAAGCCCTGCCAACCTGCATAAAATCTTCAGCTTTCTCGTTTTCGGGATCTATAAGTGAGGCCCATGTTTTTGCAGCCTGGTTATAACGCCTTGCATTATAGTAATTGGTTGCCATTTCATTCTTTACAGCCCTGTCATCCGTCTTCAGTTCCAGCACAAGACCATATTCTTCAAAAGCCCTGTCAAGTTCCTTGTTTGCAGCGGCAACTTTTTCCCTGGTCTCTTCTGTTTTGGCAGTAAGCTCATCAAGTGCCGGTTTCATTTTTGTTTTGCCGGCTGCCGTTTCGGAGGCATATCTTCTTTCTTCCCTTTCAAGCTGATTTTCCAGGCGGTTGAGCTCATCGGCAAGCTTGGAATAATTCTGGTTTTTTCTAACAAGGATTCTTGCCATATAATGATGATCCTTCCAGAGAATCCTGTCAGCCGGAAGTGATTTGAAAAGTTCTTCCATATATGACAAGGCCTTGTCATAGTCGGCATTTTTCTTCTCATAATTTGAATAGCCGGCCAGCCGGTTCATATAGGTCCTTGATTTGTCAACAGCAAGTATCTCTTCCACATTTCTGATGACTTCATCATAGTCTCCTGCATAGAAAAGGGCATTTACATATCTTGTCTGAGCCGGAATGTTTCCTTCATTGAGTTCAAGGTATTTCCTGTAATTCGCCTTGGAATCATCAAGACGCTGTGCCATCCAGTATAACTGACCCAGCTCCCTGTAGGCGGGGGCATAGTTGGGATCAAGATTGATGGCTTCCTCGAAATACGGCCTTGCTGCAGTCAGGCTCTTTCCCCTTACATAGATACTTCCGATTTTCATGTTGGCGGTCGGTGACTGCGGATCGGCAAACTGAGCCATATTATAGTTCTTTATCGCGTTGGATCCGTCATTGGCCTTAATATAAATATCACCTGCTATCAGATATATCTCCGGATTTTTTGAATCAATCTTTAAAGCCTGTCTTATAAGAGGCAAAGCTGATGCAGTGTCTACCTGCTTTTCCTTCATGTATGAATCTGCAATCTTGGCCAGTGCAAAAGCATACTCGGGTGCCGGCGGATTTATTCTTTTGATATTTTTGTAGGGCAGGAGAAAACTTCTTGCCTTGGTACGCATTTCATCTGCCGTTTGATCATCTCCAAGATAAAATGCAATTTTTGCCAGTCCAATGTAATTAAGAGGATCATTGGGGTTGGCATCAATCCCTTTCTGGTAAGTTTCCTTTGCATTATCCGTGGCAAGCGCAAATGAACTGGAAATGGTATCTGAAAAATATTCAAGCAAATAATTTTCACCTAGATAATAATAGAGCTTGGCATTTGCAGGCTCTTTCTGTATCATTTGCCGCAGCATCTGCCCGGCTTTCTCATATTGCTCACTCTTTGTAAGATGCAATGCAGACTTAAGGTCCTGCGCCTGAACATTGCTGAAGAACAGCCCTGCCATTAACACTCCCAGAAATAAACATTTGGTAAAAATGAAACGTTTCATAGCTCTTTTTTTATTTTGGGTCCAATATTACTAAATTTTCTTTTATGCAAGTCTTTATACTGATTTATTATTTTTTCCTTACTCGTTTCTTATCTGTACCAGCCTTATCGGCATGGTTGCAGGTACCAGCCCCGATTTGAGGACAATACGCTGACCCTGTTCTGCAGTTGACCACTGAATAAAGCCTGCTCCCAGTCCCTTGAATGTTTCCCTGGTAATCATGTAAACCTCCCTGACGAAGGGATATGACCTGTCATAAATCCATCCCTGGTCCGGGCGATAGTAGGATCCGTCATCAATCATCGGGCGGGATATTGCCAGTATGTTCACCTGTTCCGCATAGCTTCTGCTGCGGAAATCATACTTGTTGCTTATCCAGTTCACACTTATTATACCCAGTGCATCCGGATTCCTTGAAACGAATTCAATTACTTCCGGATTTGAATTGACGGCATAGAAGTTTGAAGGCAAAGCTTCGGTAATTTCAAACAGTTCTTTGAAATATCTGATATTTCCTGACTTGGTATTATCGAATATGATTCTTATGTCCCCAAGCTCAGACCTTGGATCAAGATCTGACCAGCTGACTGCCTTTCCGCTGAATATATCCCTTACCTGTTCATACCTGAGAAGAGTATCCCTGTTCTGCCTGTTGGTAACAAGGGCAATACCGTCATATGCAAATGTTATTGTCCTGGCTACAATAAGACTGTCTCTTAAATATTTTATCTGGTCATCAGTCAGTTTTTTGCTTGTAACAATCACCTTGACACTGTCATGCATGAAATCATTTATCACATCATATTCAGGCTTGTACCGGGCTTTAATTGTTGCATTGGTATAGAGCTGCATAAATGTGGATACTTCTGTATCAAGAAGTGGTTGAAATGATTCATCAACTGTTATTTTTATATTGCCCCTGGTAGGAGTTTCATCCGTTGCTGTCCCTGCTCCGCTGCCGCATGAACAGAGTATTACCGCAGATACGAAAATAATGGCGGCAGGGGCGCGGCGCAGATGTTTGCAGACAAAAGTGCAGACTGTATTAATATATATCCTGATCAATTTCAACATAACTGTAATTCGCAAAGTATTTCTTCGATGCCAGTTTAACATCCTGCAAAGTATATGCCAAGACCTTTTCCCGGAATGAACAAGCGGGATGTGTTTTAGTCATCATTTTCATCCTTTGAAAAAAAGGCATCTGCTATCTGTTTGTAAGTTACAAAAACCCTGTAAACTCCGTAAAGCAGGAAGGTACCTCCAAGTATTCCCAAAATAGCTTTGTTCATGTTTAACAGTCTGTCAGCGAAGAACAGAAAAAAAATTCCTCCTCCCAGATAAAACATTACCATGAAGATCCCGAACATGGCATAAATTTGCTGAAGTATCTTGTTGTTATCCATAATTACTCATTGGCAAATAAAAGAAAAATCGTATTAATTTCAAAAGTTTTAAAAATGTTATTGATAAATGAACTAAAAATGCAGGTGAACGTTTATTTTATTAACAATGAACAGTCTCCGTAGCTCAGAAACCTGAAATTATGAGTCAGTGCAAAATCATATATTTTCTTCCACTTATTGCCGGTCCAGGCTGATACCAGAAGAAGGAGAGAACTCCGGGGAAGATGAAAATTGGTAATCATGCCATTTATCACTTTGAACTTGTATCCGGGAATGATCATCAAAGCAGTTGAAGCCTCAATCATGTCAGTTCCCTTTTTTTCCATGACCCGCAGCAGGGCCTCAAGGGAGTCTGCTGTCCTGATTTCCTTTCCGCGGCCGCCGGCACAGGCTTCCCACTGTCCGGTATAAAAATGTTCTCCTTCACCGTAAGATTCCAAAAGTACTTTCCTGCCCAGCCAGTACAGGCTCTCAAGGGTTCTGACAGCGGTTGTTCCCACAGCAATGACATTTCCGGGGTTTGACAATATGAGCTTAAGGGTGCTGCGTGTTACGGTATAGCGTTCACAATGCATTTCATGATCTGCAATATTCTTTGTCCTGACCGGCTGAAATGTTCCCGCGCCGACATGAAGGGTAATTTCTGTCTGTTTTATTCCTTTGTTTAAAAGATCTTTGATTACCCTGTCGCTGAAATGAAGTCCGGCCGTCGGGGAAGCCACGGATCCGCTGATCTTTCCGTATATGGTCTGATAGCGAACAGTATCACTGTGTTCATCTTCCCTGCCGATATAGGGTGGAAGGGGGATATGACCGGCAGCCTGAATGACTTCTGAAAAACTTAACTCAGCCGGTTCCCAGCTGAATATTATTCTCCGTGCTTCATCAGCCGTTCCGTTCTTCGTTGCGGTCAGCCTGCACTGACGGTGACCGACTTCAAATGGAAGTGAAATATTTTCTCTTTTCCATTTTTTCAGGTTTCCGACCATGCATTTCCATTCCACCGGAGATTCTGAGGCGAAAGTCCGGCTATAATCAAAAGGATTAAGGGGTTCAAGAAGCATTATCTCTATTTTTGAACCTGTCTGCTTCATAAACTGCAACCTGGCCTTGATCACACGGGTATTATTGAAAACCAGAAGCGTATCACCGGCCAGATAATCGGAAATATTTCTGAAAATATCTTCTTCCGTTTTATCATCTGAGTGTACCAGCAACTTTGATTCATCCCTTTCTCCTGCAGGATACAGGGCTATCTTTTCATCCGGAAGATCATAGTCAAAGTCATCAATACTGATTTTATCAAGCAGCTTCTTCATGGAAAATAATGCGTGCAAAATAACCAATTTAAATTTTTATAAACAAACAGTTTGGATTTAGTATCTTTGCATTGCAGCAGGCCGTCCCGTCGTTCCGCCTGTGCGGAAAGGAAAGTCCGGCCAACACAGAGCACCATGCTTCCTAACGGGAAGATATCCGTGAGGGTATGTGGATGTAACAGAAAATAACCGCCCGGACCCTGGTGTCCGGGTAAGGGTGAAAAGGTGGGGTAAGAGCTCACCGGTTTTCGTGGTGACACGGGAAGCCGTACAGACCATGGGTTGAAAGATCATGTATACCGGCTTTGAGGATTGCTCGTCCGGTGCCGGGGGGTGGATCGTATGATCCTGCCAGCGATGGCAGGACCAGATAAATGACGGGAAACGGTTCCATATTCTTTTGCAGAAAGCGGAACCGTACAGAAGCCGGCTTACAGGCCTGCTGTATTTTTTATATTATTTCAGTCTGAAAACGGAATCATCCATCGGAACATCAACCTCCACATTTGTGAATATGACCTGCATTTCCATCCCGCTTACCGCCGTTGTCATTTTCATTGGCAGGACAATACCGCTTATTTCCCTGTAATCCGACGGATAAGTTTCAACTGTTGCCTGCATTCCTCCCTGGTTAACATTCATTGTCTGTTTTACCAGATGCCATGATTCCTTGTCAATATATAGATAAGCTGTTGTTCCGGGTTCGTGGGCTGCCTTTATTTTTATTGCAGGTTTCCCCCTGACTGCCTCTTCTCCGGCAAGCTCAAGCTGACCGTTTTCAAGGAACCTGTCAATCATATTTTCAAAAAGATTGTTACTGAGAAGTTGTTTTATTTCTTCCGGATTCATTTCCACGGGCGTGGACGAACCTGTCATCGGATTGACTGAATATCCTTTCTCCCCGTCAAATGACTGAATTATATCCTGCCCGCCCATGCTCATCACTGTCTTTACCTTGTTTGGATTTTTCAGCCATATCTCCATTGGTGTCTCCATGCCCATCATTGACATTCTTGCCGTGATCCTGATACTTTTTTTGTTTGCAATCTGATCAAACTTATTGGCGGCAGTATAATTCTTTACAATGTCTTCCAGCGACTGGGCGCCAAGTACCAGGGACAGTGTCAGCAATACCGGAATAAAAAAAAGCTTTTTCATCTTGGATAGTGTTTGGGTT
>JAAYKX010000026.1 GCA_012522155.1 Bacteroidales bacterium | reverse complement strand
TTTTTCATACATAGGGGCATTCCTTGTAACAAAGCCGAATATTGTAACCAATACTCCAAGTATTGAAAACATCAGTCCTATCGGATATCTTATATCTACCATTTTTCCCTCCTACCAGAATATAATAGTTAATACAACGAAAATTACACTGACAATAATTGCAAGTCCGGCCGGGCGCTTGTGCCAGGGCAGGTGTTCATCGCTGATCCTCGGGGTAAGCGAATAAACCAGGCCTTTCAGGTCGCTGTCTTCCTTCTGTTGTTTGGTCAGCAGGCTCAGGACCACTGTAACAATGGCTGCAACAGAGAATGCAATAATTGCAGTCCAGAAGTTCTGGGCCATTTCAACAGGATACTCATGGATAACAGTAATCCATCCGCCTTTAAACAGAGTATTTGCATCCACCGGCGCTGTAAGCCCGTGATGTGCCAGCGCCATCAGGAACCCGCTAAGGAGTCCTGTAAATGCCCCATGTCCTGTACTCCTTTTCCAGAACATTCCCAGGAAAATCACGGCAAAAAGCGGAGCATTGATCATGGAGAATATCGTCTGAAGGAAATCCATGATATTTCCGAATTTGCTCGCTATATAGGCTGAAGCTATGCTCAGCAGGACACCACCGACAGTTGCAACACGCCCTACCTTCAGATAATGTTTGTCATCTGCTTCAAGGTTATCAGTTCTTTTCCTGATATAGCTCTGATAGATGTCATATGTCCATACAGTGTTGAATGCAGATACATTACCTGCCATTCCCGACATGAATGATGCAAGAAGGGCGGTGATTCCGAGTCCGAGCACACCTGCAGGCAGATATTGCTTAAGGAGCATTATTATCGTATAATCATAAATAGGCTTGCCGCTTGAGTCAAGGGGAAGAATAAATCCTTTTCCCGGATCATTCATCAGGACTATTCCTATGATACCAGGTATTATTATAAGAAATGGAATAAACATTTTCGGTAATGCCCCTATCAGCGGCACTTTTCTGGCTGCAGTCAGGGATTCGGCTGCAAAGGCACGCTGAACAATGAGGAAGTTGGTACACCAGTATCCGAATGACAGAACAAAGCCCAGTCCGAACAGTATTCCGAACCATTCCACTCCAAGCGGATTCTGCGCTGCCTCTGCAGTATATTTCCAGGTGGTTATATAAGCATCAGAAGCGTATCCTCCTGCTTCTGCTGCAGGAACAAGTCCTTCCTTCAGCTCTGCCCATCCGCCTATATCCTTCAGACTCAGGAATACAAGCGGCAATAAGCCAATGATGATTATGAAAAACTGGAGAACCTCATTATATATGGCTGACGAAAGTCCGCCGAGATATGTATATGCAAGCACGATCATGGCTGAAACCCACAGACTGATGTTGAAATCCCATCCCAGGACCTTCTCGAACAGTATTGCAAGGGCATACATTGATATGCCTGAAGCAAGAATAGTCATGACGGCGAACAGAATGGCATTAAGCCCTCTTGTTTTTTCATCAAACCGGAGTTTAAGGTACTCCGGTACGGAGCGGGCTTTTGAACCATAATAAAAGGGCATCATGAAAAGGGCAAGGAAAATCATTGCGGGAATTGCTCCTATCCAGTAGAAATGGGTGGTCAGCATCCCGTATTTCATTCCCGATCCGGTCATGCCCATTACTTCAAGAGCTCCCAGATTTGTTGAAATAAAGGCCAGTCCCGCAACCCATGCAGGCATGGATCTTCCGGCCTCAAGAAAGGCATTCGCATTTTTCATGTATTTCCTCAGAAACCAGCCAATGCCAAGCACAAAAACAAAATAGACCATCATAATCAGATAGTCTATCCAACTCATGTCAACTTTCATAGTGTAAGGTTTTTTGATTTTTATTCATGAATCATAATCTTATCCGAAAGAAAAATCATTATCTCAGGCTTAGTAAAAATACATCTAAAGATCGATTTTCAAACTTCTTCAGAGGAATAATTGCAAATTTTTACCAAAAACCTTTCTTCCGGATTGACTATATTTGCAGAAAGAATTGTTTGAAGACCAGATATTTTATATTTTTTTCCTATAAAGGAACTTTATATCACGGATGGCAGTATCAGCCAGATTCAGCAAACATCCAGGAAACAGTCGACAATGCCCTGAGCACCATATTGAAAGAATCCATAAACACGACAGGTGCAGGACGGACTGATGCAGGAGTCCATGCATTATTATTCTGTGCTCATTTCGAGAGTATAGCAGAAAATCTTGAAAATGAAGAAAAGTTACTGTTCCGGCTGAACGGGTTTCTGCCAAAGGACATTTCCGTTTCCCGGATCTGTAAAGTGCTGCCTGACGCCCATGCAAGATTCAGTGCTGTTTCCAGGACCTACAAATATTATATATCACAACTGAAGGATCCATTCATGGAAGATTATTCGTGGTATATGCATGGCAGTGCGGATATTGGGATAATGAACAGGGCATGTGAAGTTCTTGTCAGCCATAGTGATTTTACAAGTTTCAGCAAACTTCATTCAGATAATAAAACCAGTTTGTGCAACATATATGAAGCATCCTGGAAAAAGAAGGGAAGTATACTGGTATTTACAATCAGGGCTGACAGGTTTCTGAGAAACATGGTAAGATCCATTGTCGGTACGGTAATCCGGACAGGTACCGGAAAAATGAGCCTGGAAAAGTTTAAGGAGATCACTGAGGCAGGAGACCGGGGAAAAGCCGGTCAATCGGCACCTGCCAGGGGATTGTTTCTTGCAGATATTGAATATCCGCCCGGTATATTTCTCACAAATCCGGATCATTCCAGATCTCCCAGGAACGTTCTGCCTGGGCGTACAGCATTCCAAGACCTGTGATAATCCTGCAACCCCGTTTTTTCCCCTCCCTGAGAAAGGCTGTTTCCTCCGGATTGTATACAAGGTCAAAAAGAATATGTCTCTCTTCAAGCAGATCATAATCTATATCCGGCTTCCCGTAAATCCGGGGATACATACCAAGGGGAGTGGTATTGATTATCATGTGAGTATTACTTAAAGTGACCTTGTCTAAATTATTATATGATAACACACTACCCCTACCCGACCTCGAGACAAACTGCACATTCAGTCCGAGCTTTCCCAGTACATGGACCACAGCCTTTGAGCTGCCTCCGCTACCTAAAATAATTGCATTTTTAACAGCGGGAGTCACGACAGGACTTAGCGAATCACGTATACCAATTATATCGGAATTAAAGGCACAGATTTTAATTTTATCATTTTTACGCCTGATTTTCAATACATTTGCTGCACCTATCTCATCAACTTCAGTATCAGCCTTATCAATATAATCCAATACTGCAGACTTATAGGGTATTGTCACATTGAGACCGTAAAGATCCGGCTCAGATAAAATCAGTCCGGGCAGTTCCTTTATATTTTCAAGAGGAAAATTGAGATAAGAACAATCAGCTATTCCTTCCCTTTCAAATTTATCCGTGAAATATTTCCGTGAAAAGGAATGTCCCAGGGGGAAGCCTATAAGGCCGAATTTTCTCATCCTGTCATTTGTCCTTCAGTTTATCGGGCAGAAACTGGAAAAATGTATCTCCCCGCAGTCCGAGTCTAAGTGCTTCAAGGGAAATAATTTCATCAGGTGCAATATTTCCCAGGTTGACATTTGCTCCGAAATGCTTTATAAACCATGCCTGCTGGGATTTAAGAGGTGCTTCCCATATTACGTTTTCCAGTTTTACATGCTCTGAAATTGCATCAACTATCGCGCTGTTAATGGAGCCATCCTCATTATATATACCTGTTGTCCCTGACTCCCTGGCTTCTGCAATCACTTTCCCGGATCCGGCTTCAAGTTCTGATTTCATCATTGCAACCCATTGTTCAGGTGTATAAACGACTTCCTTTTTCTTTGAACCGACTTCCGATATCACTTTCCCTCGTTTTGCAAGGATACTGATATACTCCAGCTTCTTTTCATGTTCAATATCAAAGGATCCGTCAGATACCTCAACCATATCAATTTCATATCGGTTGAGCAGTTCAAGAAATTCAGCAAACATATTACGGATGATGAAGATTTCAAAAAGAGTTCCGCCAAGGAAGGGAATTGTTCCTGCCTTCCTGTAAATCTCTATTTTTTCTTCAACACCCGGAGTGACAAGCGAGGTTCCGAATCCCAGCTTAACCATATCGGTATACTCACTGCCGACCGACATAAGGTCTTCTGCCTCTCTGACACTCAGACCTTTGTCCATTACCATTGTAAGACCCGACTGCCTTGGTCTGGAAGGACGTTCCGGCAGATACGGAAGTGTACGTTTCATGTATTAAGGAATCAGTGATATGTGTTAACTCTCAGATAAGATTATTCTTTTTAAGTAGTTTGCTGATCTTCCGTGACGAAAAGCGTTCAGGAAAGATATCCCTGAATTCCGTAAAAAGCTCCTTGTCAATTTCAATTCCCACCAACAGATGCCGGTAAGCTTTTTCACGGTCACCCTTGTGAAGGTAGAAAACAGCCAGCAGATAGTTTATTCCGGGCAGATTTCCGGTAACCCGGTAAGCATGTTCCAGATAGGGTATTGCCCTGCCGGTAAGCTTTTCTGCAAGAATTATTTTGCCCGTATCTATCCAGACCTCATTGTAATATGCATCAAGCTTAAGGGATTCCCTGAAGCAGGTGAGTGCTGTTTTTATCTCTCCCTTAATATAATGTGCCTTTCCAAGAAGATACCAGTATTCAGGATTTTCATCATCCATCCTGACAGCCTTGCGGAAAAATATCAGGCTGTCATCAGCGTTTCCTGAATTGTATTCAATAACTCCGAGTCCAAACCAGGCATCCGCATACTCCGGCTCCAGTTCAATGGCTTCATGAAAATATCTCTTTGCCGGTTCAGTTTCGCCGTTTTTTTCATAACATTCGGCCAGATATGTAAGCGCCTCGAAACTGTCTGGTTCATTGTCAATGAATTCATGATAAACCGGAATTGCTTCAGCATACCTGTCCAGATTGTAAAGTATGTTTGCCTTGTTAAAAATCACAAAGCTATTGAGGTTGTTTATGGCAAGTGCAAAATCATAGGCTTCAAGGGCCTTGTCATATAGTTCCTTTTTGCTGCAAACAACTCCGAGATTATACCATGCGCTGTCAGAAAACGGTTCTTCATCAAGATATTTTTCGTAATAAAGGATGCTTTCGTTCAGTTTGTCAATCTTTTCATAGGCATAGGCAAGGTCGTAGAGATGTGCCCTGTAATGGGGCTCCATCCTGATCAGCTTAAGCAGATAGGGTATCAGGTGATCATAATAATTAAGATTCTGGAGTACTGTAACAATTGCAAACAGTATGTTTGCTGTTTCTTCAGAATCAAGTGTCAGGGCGTGATCGAAAGTTTTCTTTGCACCCTGTATGTCTCCAAGCATTCCGAGCGCAGTACCCTTTGCAATGAATATCTCATGATTGCCGGGCTCAATATCTTCCTGCTTTTTAAGAATGCTGAGTGCTTCAACGGCCCGGCCCTTATCAAGTAAAACCCTTGCCCGCCTGATCTGAATTGATACTGAATTAGGGTGTTGCTGAATCGCAAGACTTGCCGCTTCAAATGCCCTGACAGAATTATTGTTCTCTATATAATAATCAATAAGTGATTCAAATTCAAACACGTCAAAGAAATATTTCTCCTTGTTTCTTTCCATTCGTTCGAATTTCAGAACAACCTGTCTGAGCTCTTCCTCCAGTGAATATTTATACTTATCCTCTTCCATTGACATTTGTCAGATCACAAAATTAGTAATATTTTTCATCGGCAGTATTTATCATTTGTTCAATTATCAACAAATTAACATTTTTTTAAACTTGTCTTTTAAAGAATTATGCAGATCTGTTACATTTTTAAAAAATTTTATCAGCACACGCAACCCCTGAGGCATTTTTTTCATCATTATAGTAACAACCAGGAATACTATTACCCTATATCCAATTCTACCCTGGAATTAACCTAAAATTCTACCTCAGAGAGACCGGGTTCGTCCCGGTTTCTCATTTTATTTATTTAATTTTATATATTTGCTTCCGTTTTTTATTTCTGCAATATGATTTTCTACAGTCCGAAAAATTAAAAACAAAACTCTCACAGATGAAAAAACTGTCTCAAAAAACAATCGGAATAATGGCCTTTCTTGTGCCATTCCTGCTTTTATACGTTTCTTCTTGTAAAAAGGTTGACCCCATTAATTATCCCCGGGGAACTTTCCCGGATTCAACCATATCACTTGCAGGCCTGAATTCTGCCTATGATGATTATAATGTGGATATTTTTAATCATATGGGCGGGTATAATTTTATCCTGTTTTCCACCAACAGGGAAAGCGCAGGAGAACATTTTGACCTGATAATGGGAGCAATCACTTATTCCTTCAATCAGACAAATGGTATTTTCGGTCTGTGCAGCGAAATTACAGGACATGTGTTTCTGGATGACGTTCTGAGAGCTGCCAACACCCCGGGTGATGATCTGGGGCCATATTCTCTCTTCAGCACTTCCGACGGAAATGAATATTTGTTTCTGTCATCAATGAACGAAGAGGACAATCTTGATTTGTACTATATGTATAATCAACCTATTACAGACATTGCCCTGCCTCCCTTTTATGGTCCGCTCCCGGTGACGCTCCTTAATTCCGGTTCCAATGATGCATATATCTGTTTTAACACCAGCCAGGACACTGTATATTACACATCTGACAGGGAAGGGAATTTCAATATATATTTTAACGGCAAATCATCACCGAAAGCTCTTTCCGCATGGATGTCGGAAGAATATTCGGAAGGTACCAAAGTGGACGGCATAAACAGTTCAGCCAACGATAAATGCCCCTTTATCCTGAAAAACATAATGGTTTTTACTTCTGACCGGGACGGCGGCTATGGCGGATATGATCTCTATTATTCTGTTTTCGAGAATGGTGAGTGGGGAGCTCCGGTGAATTTCGGACCTGATGTAAACAGCCCTTACAATGAATACCGCCCCGTAATTGGTTTTCACGAAGGATTTACCAATAATTATATTATTTTCTCTTCCGACCGTCCGGGAGGAAAAGGTGGATATGATCTCTATTTCAAGGGAGTGACAATCCCGGATTAATACAGGCCGGATCTCAGCCCTTCCTGCGTGTTACGGCATAAAGGGTGTTTTTAAGCAGGGAAACCCGGGTCATAGGTCCTACTCCACCCGGAACAGGTGTGATATAGGAACATACAGGGGCAACATTTTCAAAATCCACATCACCTGCAAGTCTCCATCCCGATTTTGTAGCCGGATCAGCAATCCTTGTGGTTCCCACATCAATAACCACTGCACCCTCCTTTACCATATCAGCCTTTACAAAGCCAGGCGAACCGAGTGCCGCAATGATGATGTCAGCCGATCTTATTATTTCACCTGCGTTACGTGTCCGGCTGTGAACCACCGTTACCGTTGCATCCATTCCCTTGCGTGAAAGCAGGATACTGACCGGTCTCCCGACAATATTACTACGTCCGATAACCACGCAGTTGCTGCCTGAAGTACTGATGCCGTATCGTTTTAAAAGCTCCACTATGCCATAGGGTGTTGCAGGAAGAAATCCAGGCGCCCCGATAACCATCCGACCTATGTTTACCGGATGAAATCCGTCAGCATCCTTTTCAGGGTCAATGGCTTCAATGACTCTCTCTTCCGAAATATGTTCAGGGAGCGGAAGCTGGACTATAAATCCATCCACACCGTCATCATTATTGAGTTCCCTGATTTTTTTCAGAAGCAGATCTTCTTCAGTTTTTTCGTCAAAGCGGATAAGAGTGGATTCAAATCCCACTTCTTCACAATCTTTTACCTTGTTTGCCACATAGGTTTCACTTGAGGGATTATTACCGACAAGTATGGCAGCCAGGTGAGGAACCTTGCCCCCGCTCTTTTTAAGAGCGGCAACTTCAGCGGCTATTTCCCGCTTGATGTCATTTGCAGTCTTCTTACCGTCAATCAGTTTATACATAATATTATTGTATTATTTTCTTCCTGTAAAGCTGGCCGGATTTCCACCCTTTGATACCATCTTCATCATCCGCCTCGTTTCGTCAAATTGTTTAACAAGTCTGTTAACATCCTGAACAGTGGTGCCGCTCCCCGTTGCTATCCTTTTCCTCCTGCTGCCGTTCAGAACATTGGGATTTTCCCATTCTTCAGGTGTCATGCTCCGGATTATTGCCTCAATGCTTCTGAAGGCATTATCATCGATATCCATATCTTTTACAGCTTTCCCGACACCCGGGATCATGGCCATAAGGTCTTTAACATTTCCCATTTTCTTGATCTGCTGGATCTGATGTATAAAGTCATTGAAATCAAACTGATCTCTTGCTATTTTTTTCTGGAGTTTTCTGGCTTCCTCGGTATCAAACTGTTCCTGGGCTTTTTCAACAAAGGATACGATATCTCCCATGCCAAGTATTCTGTCAGCCATACGGGCCGGATAGAAAATATCTATTGCATCCATCTTTTCGCCCGAGCTTACAAATTTGACGGGTTTATTCACTACGGACCGGATTGACAGGGCAGCCCCGCCACGCGTATCGCCATCCAGTTTTGTAAGAACAACACCATCAAAATCAAGCCTTTCATTGAATTCCCTGGCAGTGTTCACCGCATCCTGACCTGTCATTGCATCAACTACAAAAAGGATTTCATGAGGGCTGACTGCATTCCTTATTGCCGATATCTCATTCATCATTTCCTCATCAACAGCCAGGCGGCCTGCAGTATCAATGATCACCACATCATTTCCATTCTTTTTTGCTTCTTTCAGGGCATTTCTGGCAATATTTACGGGATTCATATTCCCTTCTTCGGAATATACCGGAACCTCTGTCTGTGACCCTATGATCTTCAACTGTTCAACAGCGGCAGGCCTGTAAACGTCTCCGGCCACAAGCAGGGGATTCTTGTTCCGTTTGGTACTGACCCATTTTGCAAGTTTTCCGCTGAAAGTTGTTTTCCCTGATCCCTGCAGCCCGGCAATAAGGATGACGGAAGGATTGATCCTGATATTTATATCCGTCTTTTCGCCTCCCATCAGAAGAGTCAGTTCATCATGGACAATCTTGACCATCATCTGTGACGGATTCACTGCTTTCAGTACCTCCTGGCCCAGTGCCTTGGCCTTTACGGTATCCGTGAATTGCTTGGCTGTCCTGAAATTGACATCGGCATCGAGAAGTGCCCTGCGTACGTCTTTAAGGGTTTCTGCAACATTAATCTCGGAAATCCTTCCCTGTCCTTTCAGTATTTTAAAGGATTTTTCAAGCCGTTCACTAAGATTTTCAAACATTATTACTTATTCAATTTTTTTCACATTCGTTCAGGCATTTCAATTCCCAGGAGGTACATGCCTGTGTTTAATACCCTCCCGGTCAGTTCCGACAGCCCCATCCGCAGATCACGTACTGACTTATCAGTCTCTCCCAGGATCGTAAAATCATGATAGAACTGATTGTATTCCCTGGCCAGATCATAGCAATAGTTGGCGACGAGAGCGGGACTGTAGGTTTTTGCTGCTTCGGTGACTGTGAATGAAAACCTCCTGAGCAGTTTTATAAGCTGAATCTCCTTTGTGCCGCAACTGACTGTCATGCTGACATTCCGGCTGCAGGTAATTCCGGTCTCTTCAGCCTTTCTGAAAACCGATCTGATCCTTGCATAGGTATACTGTATAAAAGGTCCTGTATTACCGTTGAAATCAATAGATTCATCCGGATTGAATGTCATGTTTTTTTTCGGGTCCACCTTCAGGATAAAATATTTCAGAGCTGCAAGGCCGATTTTTCTGTAAATCTCATCTTTTTCCTCTTCAGGAAAATCAGACAGTTTTCCAAGTTCACGCGACAGCTCACTGGCCGTTTCAATCATTTCTGCAATAATATCATCGGCATCAACAACCACACCTTCCCTGGATTTCATTCTGCCTTCGGGCAGTTCAACCATTCCGTATGAAAAATGAAACAAGCCTCCGGACCATGAATAATCCATTTTTTTCAAAATGGCCTTCAGGACCTGGAAGTGATAATTTTGCTCATTTCCAACTACATAAACACATCTGTCAAAATTAAATTCCTCATGTCTCAACACGGCCGTTCCTATATCCTGGGTCATATATACCGCGGTACCGTCAGATCTGAGAAGCAATTTCCGGTCAAGGCCTTCTTCACTCAGATCAACCCAGATGGAACTGTCACCGTTCTCATACAGAAGATCTTTTTGCAAAGCTTTATAGACAAGGTCCCTGCCTGTTTTATAGGTATCCGATTCATAATAGATCTTGTCAAAATCCACGCCCAGCTTTTTATATGTCTCATTGAATCCCTCATATACCCATGAATTCATCAGAGTCCACAATTCCATCGTTTCCGGATCGCCTGCCTCCCATTTCAAAAGCATCTCCCTGGCTTCCTTCAGAAGCGGGGCATTGTTTTTGGCTTCAACGGGATCCATGCCGTCCGCAATAAGAACATCGGCCTGCTTCCTGTATTCTCTTTCAAAAAGAACATAATACTTTCCCACCAGGTGGTCACCCTTTATCCCGGATTGAGCAGGAGTCTCCCCTTTTCCGAATCTCTGCCATGCCAGCATCGATTTGCAGATATGAATGCCGCGGTCATTGACGATATTTGTCTTTATGACCCTGTGCCCGCAGGCTCTGAGAATCCTGTACAGGGAAAATCCCAAAAGATTATTGCGTATATGTCCAAGGTGAAGCGGCTTGTTTGTGTTGGGTGATGAATACTCGATGAGAATGGTTTCCGGAGCGGTCACCCTGCATTTTTCCAAAAGATCATCACTGCCGAGCATTTCGCCGAAACAGCTGATCCACCACGAAAAGGATATTTCAAGATTCAAAAATCCCTTTATCACATTGAAACCGGTAACGGAAGAAAAAGTATCCATAAGGTATTTGCCTATCGTTTCACCGGTTTTTTCGGGGGTATTTTTGGAAAAACGCAAAAGAGGAAACACAATGAGGGTGAAATCACCGGTGAACTCCTTTCTTGTTTCCTGTATTTGTACAAGATCATCAGCCACTTCACTGTTGTAAAGAATTTTTAAACCTTCCTTAATTTTTGACTTTAATATGATCTCCATCAGAATTTCCCCATTTCATTATCAGCTGGCAA
>JAAYKX010000239.1 GCA_012522155.1 Bacteroidales bacterium | reverse complement strand
TTGTGGCATCCACAATAACCATAGGATTCGGAGGTTCGGTGGGAGCTGAAGCACCCGTGGTGCTTACCGGTTCATCAATAGGCTCGGCTGTCGGAAACTTTTTCAGACTCAGCTACAGAAGCATCACCCTGCTGATAGGCTGCGGTGCTGCAGGTGCAATTGCCGGAATTTTCAATGCGCCAATAGCAGGTATTGTATTTACCATTGAAATCCTGATGCTTGACCTTACAATGTCATCAATTGTTCCCCTGCTGATCTCATCCGTAACTGCCGCAACAACAACCTATTTCCTTATGGGGGATGAGGTACTTTTTTCATTTTCGGTGAGGGAGGCTTTTATCATTACAAATATTCCCTGGTATCTGTTATTTGGGGTAGTATCCGGCCTGCTGTCGGTATACTTTTCAAAAACAACACTTTATATTGAAAGCAGATTCGAAAGGATCAGTAATGCCTATGTAAGACTGGCTGTCGGGGGCGGAATTCTCGGACTGCTGATATTTTTGTTTCCGCCTTTCTACGGGGAAGGTTACGGAACCATTATGCAGCTGCTGAAGGGAGATACAGCTGCAGTATTCGGAAATACGCTGGTTGGCGGATTCCAGGATAATTTTCTTGTTATTGGCCTTTTTATGCTATGCCTTGTCCTTTTCAAGGTGTTTGCATCAAGCGCAACCAACGGAGGAGGAGGTGTCGGAGGCATTTTTGCCCCCACACTTTTCATAGGCGGCATAAACGGATACCTCTTTTCTGAAATACTGAACAGGATATTTAATGTGGATCTGCCCGACAAGAGATTTGTCCTTGTGGGAATGGCAGGAATGATGGCCGGTGTGATGCATGCGCCCCTGACTGCAATTTTTCTGATAGCTGAAATAACAGGGGGATATGACCTGCTGATACCTCTTATCATTACTTCCACCGTGGCATTTATAACGGTGAAGGGCTTTCAGCCCCATTCAATCTACCACGTACAGCTGGCGGAAAGGGGTGAGCTGATCACCCACGACAAGGATAAGGCGGTGATGACAATGATGGACTGGAAGAAGGATATTGAACTGGATCTTGTGAAGGTAAAACCCGGCGATACCCTGGGTGATCTTGTAAAGGCAATATCGAAATCGAATCGAAACATTTTCCCTGTTGTTGATGTTTATAACATACTTGAAGGTGTGGTCATACTGGATGATGTGAGGGAGATAATGTTCAACACCGAACTCTACGACGTGACCTTTGTAAGGGATCTTATGACAATCCCTCCCTCATATATCGACAAGGAGGAGGATATCGAGACGGTGATGGAAACCTTCAGGAAGACGGGAGCCTGGAACCTCCCGGTTCTTGACAAGGGATATTATGCAGGATTTTTATCCAAATCAAGGATTTATTCAACTTACCGTGAACTGCTGGTTGAATTTAGTGAAGATTAACAATTAAAAACAAGGATATGAACAAGGACAAGAGGATTTTTGACATAATTGAAAGAGAACGCCAGCGCCAGCTGCACGGTATTGAACTGATCGCTTCAGAGAATTTTGTGAGCGACCAGGTCCTGCAGGCTATGGGATCAGTACTTACCAACAAGTATGCCGAAGGCTATCCGGGGCGCAGGTATTACGGCGGATGTGAAGTTATTGACGAGGCTGAAGAAATTGCAACCGACAGGATCAGCAAACTATTCGGAGCGGAATATGCCAATGTGCAGCCCCATTCCGGGGCCCAGGCCAATATGGCTGCTTTCCTTGCCGTGCTCAGACCCGGCGATACCTTTATGGGACTCAACCTCTCTCACGGCGGACATCTTACACACGGATCGCCGGTCAATTCTTCAGGAATGTTTTACCGCCCTGTGTCATACGGTGTGAGGGAAGATACAGGACTGGTAGATTATGACATGATGGAAGAGCTGGCAATGAAGGAGAAGCCAAAGCTGATAGTGGGAGGGGCATCAGCATATTCGCGCGAATGGGATTATGAAAGAATGAGGGCGCTTGCCGACAGGGTAGGTGCAATCTTTATGGTTGACATGGCTCATCCGGCCGGACTCATAGCTGCCGGACTGCTTAATAATCCCGTGAAGTATGCGCATATTGTCACCTCAACGACACATAAGACGCTCAGAGGGCCGAGAGGCGGTATTATCATCATAGGCCGGGACTTTGAAAACCCATGGGGAATAAAGACTTCCAAAGGCAAAACAAGAATGATGTCATCCCTGGTGAATTCAGCAGTATTTCCCGGAGTACAGGGAGGACCTCTGATGCATGTGATTGCTTCAAAGGCTGTTGCCGCAGGTGAAGCTCTTGCGCCGGAATTCAAAAGCTACCAGGAAAAGGTGAAGAGAAATGCATATGTGATGGCAGAGAGTTTTATTGAAAAAGGCTACAAGGTGATTTCCGACGGCACCGACAACCATCTCATGCTGATAGATCTCAGAACCAAATTTCCTGCCATTTCAGGCAAAAAGGCAGAAAACACCCTGGTAAGGGCCCATATAACAGTAAACAAGAACATGGTCCCCTTTGATACGCGCTCACCTTTCCAGGCATCCGGCCTCAGGGTGGGAACACCTGCCATAACAACACGGGGAATGGATGAGGAACATATGCCTCTTATTGTTGATCTGATTGATGAGGTAATGTCCAATATCGATAATGAGGCTGTTATTGAAAGAGTGGGAAAAAAGGCCATTGAACTGATGAAACCTTTTCCTCCTTTTGCCTACTGATCGTTATTTATACTATCTTTAAATAGTTCAGTAATAAATATACGCTCTGAAATGCTTGGAAAGAGGCTGATTTTTATTGTAGATGACGATCCTTTTATCAATACGCTTATTGTCAGGAAATTTAGCTCGGAAGGATTTGAAGTAAAGGCTTTTGAAACAGGTGAAGGCTGTATTGACAATATTGACGATGATCCGGGACT
>JAAYKX010000238.1 GCA_012522155.1 Bacteroidales bacterium | reverse complement strand
ATTCTTCCCTTGGTAAGTTCAATAATCTTTGCGGCTATTTCATAGAACCTGGGAGCTTTTTCAACCATTTCATTGCTGATCCCGGTGAGACTCGTTATAAAATATGGTATATTCCGTTCGGGATTTACCAGTGACGAATATTCACCCGTTATTTTTTTACCGTCGTGAAGGTAAATTGCAATTTCAATAATTTTCTTAAGTTTTGCACTCCCCCCGGTGGTTTCAATATCGGTTATGGCATACATCTGAGACTGTGTGCCGGTTAAACGATCACGAATATACTTAGAAAAGAGGCAGTATTATCAATAGTTTGTAATTTTGTCCCCGACAATTTATGGATATGGATGAATGCTTTGGAAAAAAATACATATTGAATGGAAGGCTGGAAGATGCTCATTCCTTTGATAATTCCCTGGTTTATGAGGGTAACTCGATCTATGAGGTAATAAGAATGATAAATAACAGTCCTGTATTTTTCATGGATCATATGGAACGCCTCCTATCCGGCGTCAGAAACCGGAACAAAATAATGCCTGCAGATGTTGCAAATCTTAAACGCAACATTATCAGACTTTCAGAAGCAGACCCGCAAAATGAGGTGAATCTTAAAATTGTTTTTAACTACAACAGGGATTCGGTCAATTATCTTCTTTACTATGTTAAGCCTGTGTACCCCTCTGAAAAGCAGTACCGGGAGGGGGTCAGGGGAATATTATGTTATGCGGAAAGAAAAAATCCCGGATTGAAAGTGATCAACCACAAGCTGAGATCCTCTATTTTTCATAAACTCATTCTTGAAGAAGCCCATGAAGCCCTGCTGGTGAATGTAAAAGGACAAATCACGGAAGGAAGCAGGTCGAATATCTTTTTTATCAGGAAAAATACCCTTGTTACTGCTCCCGCCCATATGGTTCTTTCAGGTATTACCCGTAAGCAAATACTCGATATCTGCCATACAATAAATATCCCTGTTGAACTGAACTGTGTGGAAGCTGACAGGATCTCTGACTATGAAGCGGTCTTTATGACCGGAACATCTCCCGTGGTGCTTCCCTTTTCACAGATAGACGGCACGCTGTTTAATACAATGGTCCCTGTAATGGAGGAACTCAGGATACTCTATATGGAAAGGGCGAAGGAAAGTATCAAACAATTTCACTTTTGAGGGAATGCGGGAACTATGTGAAATATTTATAAACCTTTGTTCCGCATGAGGTACAGTTTCCCATCTTATCCAGATTCATGAGCCTGACACTGTATCCGCTTCTCCTGGTAACTGTTTTATGACAGACAGGACACTTTGTGTCCTGGAGAATTCCGGACGAAATATTGCCGGCATAGACATAATCAAGACTCCGGGAAGCAATATCTGCAAGGCCTGAGATTGTTGCCCCGGAAGTTGCCGGATCTTCCCTTTTATACATGGGAAAATACCTGCTCAGGTGAAAGGGGATATCTTTTCCGAGTTCGGAGGCTATCCATCGGGCTTCCTTATCAATTTCATCAGCACTGTCATTCTGACCCGGAATTATAAGAGTGGTTATTTCCAGGTGCCTTCCTGATTTTGCTATCATTTTCAGGGATTCCCTGACCGGCTCTATGCCGGCTCCCGTAAGACGCCTGTAGCTTTCATCGCTAAAGGCTTTCAGATCAATATTGAATGCATCGGTAAAGGATACTATCTCTTCAAGGGGATCCGGATTAACATAGCCGTTGCTGACCATTACCGTTTTCAGGCCCTTTTCCCTTGCCTTAAGAGCAACATCTCTTATATATTCAAACCATATTACGGGCTCATTGTATGTGAAGGCTATCCCTGTATTATCCGGAGAAGCCTGTGCATCACCGACGATCTTTTCAGCTTCTGTAACAGTGGTAAAACCGGCAGCGACCCGCTGTGATATATTATAGTTCTGACAAAAATCACATCTCATGTTGCATCCGTATGATCCTATTGAAAGAATATTCGTTCCCGGATAAAAATGATAAAGGGGCTTCTTTTCCACCGGATCAAGGGCATAACCTGAAATAATCCCGTAGGTAATAAGTTCAATATTTCCTCCATTGTTTTTTCTGGCTCCGCATATACCGGTTCTGCCATCTGCAATTATGCAGTTATGCGGGCAGAGGGTACACTGAATTTTGTTACCCGGCATTTTGACTGATAAACTCATTGCTGTATTTAATCCTCCACAATGTTAAGGGAAATGTTATTTGATTCTGCGAATTCAATTACGGTCTGTTTTACCGGATCAATAACTTCAGGATAGCTGATGCCGAAACGGAACCTGTATCTGCTTCCCTTTTTAAGCTGAAATATTATGCTCAGGGGATGAAATGTTATTCTGTCTATTTCTTCGGATTTTATTTTTATACCGGGAAGAAAGGAATGTTGCTTATAGTTAATTTCATCGGCTGAAGCAATAAAATATTTTTTTGTATTTCCCAGACCTGCCATTATCTGAAAAATACCGAATAACAAAAGAAAAACAGCTGCAATCCACAATTTGATCCCGGACCTGACAGGACCGGTCCCGTAAATAAAATAGTAAAAAGTAACAGTAATGCATATAGCTCCGAAAATTATCTGAAGGATTTTCATTATACGGGGCTGATCGTGAGGCTCAAGACTTAAATATTTGTTTTCCATCAAATATCGTTTTGGGAAATTTATGGTTTTTTTAGCGAATTGTCAAAATTATCGGAAATCAGGCATTTTATAATCAGCCGTGAAATATCTGCTTCCGTTATTTTCATTTCCCCGTTTAATTTAATAATTTGCTCTCTGGCAGTTAGTAATATTAAAAATATTCTTAAATATTAATTCTGAAAACCATGAAAAAAACGATGATTGTAAGTATTGCATTTTTTGCAGCTTTATTGACTTACGGGCAACAGTCTCCCGGCAGAACCGGATCTCCGGATATGTCTGCACGGAAGCAGGAAT
>JAAYKX010000237.1 GCA_012522155.1 Bacteroidales bacterium | reverse complement strand
AGACATCTTCAATGATCCTGACCAGTTCGTATTCATTCAGTAATGAATTGCTTCCTATCACATCCGCGTCACACTGGAAAAATTCCCGGTATCTTCCCTTCTGGGGACGGTCAGCCCTCCATACAGGCTGTATCTGATATCTCCTGAAGGGAAAAATCAGATTATTCCTGTGCTGCACAACAAAACGTGCAAAAGGAACCGTCAGATCATACCTCAGTCCTTTTTCACAAATTCTCGGGGAGAGTCTGCCGGTCTCACGCTCAAGAAGTTCTTCGTCACTTATGCCCGCAAGAAAATCACCCGAGTTAAGTATTCTGAAAATGAGCCTGTCTCCTTCCTCGCCATATTTTCCCAGCAGGGTTGAAAGGTGTTCCATTGCAGGCGTTTCAATAGGCTGATATCCGTACAGCCTGAACACCGACCTGATGGTTTCAAAGATAAACTCCCGCCTGAGCATTTCATCTGCCTGGAAATCGCGTGTCCCTCTGGGAACTGATGGTTTTGACATAGATAAAGACAAAATATTTGATTGAAAGCACAAAAGTAAGAAAGATATGCAATATCAGGGAATTTTCCGGAAATGAAGTCAGCTCATCCGGATTGCAATAAGTGACTCTGAGTTGCAGGGAACTGCAATGAGCCCCGGCGAGATACGGGAATTTTCTGTTTCCTCCGAAACAACAAACTACTGGATGAAGGGGATGGAGATCGGATAGCTGTATCTCTCACCCTTGGCAGCCCTGACGGATGCAATGATCACACAGACCAGTTCAAGGACAGCAAGGGTAACAAGTATGGGGATCCCCACGATTATCAGGCACAGGGGCAATGCAAGTATCATGTACAGAAGCATTGATATCTGGAAATTTAAGGATTTCCTGCCGTTTTCATACACCCAGGCCGACTCGTCCTTTTTTGCCAGCCAGCAGATAAGCGGGCCTATAATACCCCCAAAGGGGAAAAAATAACCGGCAAAGGATGACAGGTGACACATCATGGCCCAGTTCCTTTCAGATTCCGGCAGAATTCCATATTCTTTCATTTCAGATACTGTTTATGTAAAAGACGGAAGTTTTTTTCCTGTGATGCATCACCTGAATCTTGCAAGCCTTTTAAGGTCTGCAGGGAGCAATCCGTTGGGATTCTGCCCGTCAGTCCTGTGAGTGTTATAATAATACATAACGGCATCATCCGTCCCGATAAGCATTTTGAAACAGTATCCCTGGTGTGTATCGTCTGAGGACCCCACCCTGTGAAGCACAACGGTTTCCGGAGTCTTTTCCTCAATGGCCCTTATCATTTCCTCTTCCGTCACGATTTCAACCCTTCCCGGATAAACAGCCTTTATCTTTTCGGTATCAGCAATTTCAGGGGAAAGGTCTTCCTGTCTCACAAGGATTGTTTTATCGGTCACCTGCGGAATGTTTTCATTATAGAAACTGAGAAATCTTCTTCCGGTTTTTGTCGGTTCAGCAACGATAAGGGCTGCATGCTTCTGCATAAACAACAGAATGGCTCCCATTTTATAGCCGTAATCCAGGTCGTCCTCCCCGGCCGCCGACAGGGGAACAGCACATATTTCCGGCATTTTGCCTATGTCCTTTACATTCCTGCCCTGAACCAGGTTGATAAAATTAAATGCTGAGCCCGATTTATCCCTGTCATAAGTTGTTTCAGTGAGCATTATAAACGAATAGTCCGTATTATTTCTTCTCAGGCTGAACTCTTCTTCGTCAATAAATTCGAAGGGAGTCAGGGTCCAGTATTTCTGTACGGCATCCCTGATATAGGAATTAAAAAATGAAAAGGGATCATCTTCCAGTACAACGCATGTTGTTGAAAGGGAGAATTGCCTTATTTCATTCCTTGCAGGAAAGGGAGCCTGCCCGGCAAGCACTAGGGAAAGCAATACCAGGGGCAGCGCAGCAATAGTTTTTTTCATATTTATCAGTCATTAACAGGCAGATAGAGAGGGTTATTCTCGTTAAACTTACGGATATAAACAAACATCAGTTCCTTTTTCTTCTTCCTGGGAAGCCGTACATATTCCTCATACAGCTGGGCATCCTTCATCAGAAGCAGCTGGGTATTTTCCATATCAAAGTCGAGCACTTTTCCGGTTTCAAAATCGACAATGAACTGCTTTATTTCACTTCTTGCCAGGTTTCTTGAATAGGGGGAATAATATGATCCGTAGGGATTGTAATAATTGCCATAGTAGCTGTAGGGTGAATAATACGGATAACGGTAAGAATAGGGATCATAATAGCCTCCGTAACCGTAAGGATTGTAATATCTTGAATCATAAGTCATTATATCTGCCACGAAATGACTTATACTGCCAACAAATGTGATCCTGTTAAAATTGCCCTGTACCTGAATATATATGATCCCGTTTCTTGAATATCCCCATATATCGTTTTTGTCTACTTCCTGCCTTATTCCCAGATTATCATAGAAGTAGATCTTGTCGGCTGCCATAAGATCCTTAAAAAACTCCTTGTCGTTATAATCGGCCGAGGTAAGGATTTTTGCCTTGGGTATAGGGTCATTATTTTTTACCTGGTCAAAGGAGAGATAGACACCATCCTTGAATTTGAAGCCGGGTTCATACTCAGTCATCCCTTCCCGTTCCTGTGCAACTGATCCGATGAAAGGCAGAACAGAAAGAAAAAAAGCTGCAAAAACCATTTTTCTAAACATATTCTTCATCTCAATAACCTTTTATTTATCCTGTTCAAATTTCATACCGTATTTGCAAATTTAACCATTTACCCGCTAGCATTGAAATTTCAGGGAATGTATATTTCTCATATATTTTACTAAATTTGCAATGAAGTCGGTAAAAGGAATTAGTGTTTTGTCAATAAGCTCTTGTCATGCCAAAGGAAAAAGGGATTCTTTACAATGTGGATTCAGGCCAGGTGCCCGGGGAATTTTATGAAAACCACAGAAAAAAACTGGAAAAAATATTCTATGCTGCCGCCTCCCTGCTGATACTGGCTGTCATCTTCCTGATGTTCAACCTGGCACTTCCTGCGGGCATACTAATACTATTAACCATAATAACAGGATTGTTTCTGACACGGCAGATTGCAGGGATTTTTTACTCGGTCAGGACCCTTCTGGGCGATATTTCATCTGCCAATGAAAGCAAGGATAATGTAATAACCGATTTCAGTCATAAGATAAGGGAACCCCTGAACAAGCTTGTTTTCATTACCGATATGCTGATGGGTTCTGAACTTGGTCAGAAGGAAAAGGATCTTCTGGAAACCTTTGTGGCTTCCACCAAGAACATGGTGACTTCGGTCAATGAACTGACGATGCAGTCTGCCCAGAGCATCAGCTTTGAATCAAGAAAACACATAAAGTTCAATCTGTTGTCGGCTATTCAGAACACCATTGAGCTCTATGACCTCCGGGACATGACAAACATCAGGTTCACGCTCAACACAAAAGAGCATTTTGATTTTGACTGTTCGGGTGATCCGATCATTCTCAAACAGATTCTGCTCGATATTTTTAACAATATCGAAAACCAGGTTCAGGATCAGCCCGTAAGGGTTACCATTGATATCAGGAAAATCAGGGAGACAGGAAGTGAGGTCTTTGTAGGACTGAGAATAAGAACAGACAGCAGGATAGCCCTTATCAATGAAAAAGAACTGCAGCACAGTCTGGCAGCAAGATTAATAACAAACAGGAGGGGGCTTTTCAGCCAGGAACTCGGACACGATTTTTCAGTTCTCAATATAAGCCTGCCCTTTACCATTGCCTTGTCTGAACACAGACTGAAAATTGCAACTCACGAAACAGCTGAAACAGAGAGAAAGACAAGGAAGCACCGCGAACTGAAAGATATCAATATACTCCTGGTGGAAGATAATCTCATCAACCAGAAAATAACGATGCTCACCCTCCAGCCGCTGGTCAACAACATAGATACTGCATCGAACGGGATGGAGGCAATTGATAAGGTAAGTTCCTTCAGCTATGATATTATCCTGATGGACATACAGATGCCCGTGATGAGCGGACTTGTGGCAGCTGAAAGGATAAGGGCAATGGAAGCCGGTACCGATTCACATATTCCCATCATTGCAATAACGGCGAATGCAATGCTTGGCGACAAGGAAAAGTGTATCTCGGCAGGGATAGACGACTATATAAGCAAGCCATTCCAGCCGTCCGTGCTGATAGAAAAAATCAGAAAATATATTTAACTATTTTCCGGGTCCACCTCTGCCCCATTGCCAAATTTCATTTCTGAGTTTTTCAGTGACGGGGAATGAATAAAAGGTCCTGCCCCCAGCTTGTCCCATTTCATATCAACCGACTTTATTGTATTTTCGGATGAACATACAATATTCGGCCATCTGCGCTTAAATCCCCTTCTGCTGAATATTTTCGCAGTGCCGTCGACAAGAATGCTGTTATCCGAAAGAAAGGCTATGTCCCTGCCGGGATCGGTGTTTCCCAGTATCTGCCAGACGACAGTAAACCAGTTCTTCACATCAACCCTGTCGTCAACAAGGAGTATCAGTCTGAAAATACTGTTCATATCCGTTCCCGAAAAAGCTTCCTTCAGCTTTTCCAGTGCACCGGGATCATCGTATTGTCTTATACCTGCAGCCATAACAGGATAGTCTTCAGCCAGCGCGAAAGATGCGGTAACATTCCGGCACTTTTCAAGTATCTCATCTGTTATATTCTGCTGACTGTCCCCGGGACCGTTTTGCGGAAAAAGATCCGGAGAAGGATAAGCTGTCAGCTCCTCCCCGGTTTTCACCGTGGCATCAATGCCAAGTTTTCCTCCGACCGAAGGCAGGTCTGAAGCATGGTCCAGCACATCGAGGGGACCCTGACTGAACAGGAGATCCTGCCTGCAGGAGGTATTATTCAGTATATGCTGCAGCAGCAGGGGATAGTTCCTTATATCCACATTCCCGCTGACTACGGCAAGATACTTTGTAAACATCATCTGTCCTGCCCCGAAGAGTGCGCTGATAACCTTTTTCCCCTGCCCGGGATATGTTTTTTTTATTTTTACTATTACCAGGTTATGGGCAACTCCTGCATCAGGCATATGAAAATCCTCTATCTCGGGCTGAATGGCAAATTTCAGCGGTGCAAGGAATATCTTTTCGCTTGCCCTGGTAAGCCATGCATCCTCCTGTGGCGGTATTCCAACTATTGTTGCAGGATATACCGCATCCTTCCTGTGTGTGATACAGCTGACGTGAAAAACGGGATACCAGTCTTCCAGGGAATAGAAACCCGTATGATCCCCGAAGGGACCTTCCCATACGGGATCCTCCGAAGGGTCTATCCAGCCTTCAATCACAATGTCTGCATCGTGCGGCACGGTCAGTTCATTGGTAATACATCTGACAAGTCTTGTCTTTTTCCTTCTCAGGAAGGAGGCAAGAATGAATTCATCTATATTTTCCGGCAGGGGAGCCGTGGCTGCGTATGTATATACCGGATCTCCCCCCAGGCTTACTGCAACAGGCATCCGCCTGCCTGTCTTTTTCCATGCCTCAAAATGGGAAGCTCCCGTCTTGTGTCTCTGCCAGTGCATAGCAGTACGGTTCCTGTCAAGGACCTGCATACGGTACATGCCTGCATTGGCACTGCCTGTAACGGGATGAATGGTATGAACCACGGGAAGTGTCAGGAAGCGTCCGCCGTCACAGGGCCAGCATTTCAGTACCGGTAGCATGCCAAGGTCGGGTTCCCGGTGGATCACCTGCTGGCACAGTCCCCTGCCCCTGGCCCGTGAAGGCATGGATGCCTTAAGCTTCAGTAAAAGAGGCAGGGATTTTATTTTTTCCCGTAAGGTTGTCCTGCGTCCGGTCAGCTCACTGAAAAAACGGCCTGTTTCATCAGCTGCATCGTCCAGACTTTCCCTTCCCATTGCCATGGCCATTCTCCTGTCTGAGCCAAAAGCATTGATGAGCAATGGAAAATCTGTTCCGTTATTTTCAAACAGAAGGGCTTTGCCTCCGGCTTTGACAACACGGTCAGTTATTTCAGCGATCTCCAGTACGAGATCCGCAAAGCTGGTGATCCTGATAAGTTCATTTTCCTTTTCAAGGGAATTTATGAATTCTGATAATCCTGAGTACATGGGAATTTTAAATGAGATAAAGATACAGGGATTAAAGATACGGGAAGAAAAGATAAACCCCTAAAAACAGTAATGGGAACTATTCACGTGGAGTAGTTCCCATTCACCGTTTGGGGCCGAAGCCTCATACGGCGCCGGATTACTGTTATTATGGCCGGCTGCATGGCAGGTCTTACGATCTGTATCTGCAACCCTTGGCTTTCCGGTTTTGCTTTTTATGGCATAACCTTCCGGCTGTCCTTTTGTTCCTGTCTTTCGGCAGGACTTTCCGGGACGGTGTGTCATTCAGGCCCCGGAGAATGTTCCCGGAGGAACAGTTGCCGGTTTCAGCTGGCTATGGCCGAAGCCATATCTTTACTTTAGCCCTGTGACCCAATCGTTGAAAGAACGTTTCCGTTTTTCGGCGATCTGCCGGGACACCCGGGATTTTCATCCCTTCGCCCGGACCCCGGCTCTCCTGATGTGCAGGTCCGGAGACCTGACCGATCCGGATCCGGTTTCAGTTAAGAAACCTTTTCCGGCTCCACATCTTTTGAGCAGCCTTTTATCGCTCATCCGATAGTGTAAATATAATAATGAAACTGTAGAAATACAGCGGCAGAAGCCTGTTGTTGTAAACCCGATATCAACAGGCGATATTAACAATTGTTAACAACTTATTTTTTGTATCCGTAAACTGCCAGATCGCCAAGCATTTCTTCAATTCTCAGCAACTGGTTATACTTACAGATCCTGTCGGTTCTGCTGCATGATCCGGTCTTGATCTGTCCGGAATTAACTGCTACGGCAACATCGGCAATTGTTGAATCCTCTGTTTCTCCCGAGCGATGGGAAATAACCGTCGTGAAACCTGACCGGTGGGCCATGTCGATTGCATCAAGCGTTTCGGTAAGGGTTCCTATCTGGTTCAGTTTTATAAGTATTGAATTGGCACATCCCGTTTCAATACCTTTTCTGAGATATTCAACATTTGTAACAAAAAGGTCATCTCCTACAATCTGGCATCTGTCTCCGATCCTGTCGGTCAGGAGCTTCCATCCGTCCCAGTCTCCTTCATGCATTCCGTCCTCAATGGAATCGATGGGATACTTGCCGACCAGCTCTTCCAGGTAGTCAACCTGCTCCGCCGAAGTCCTTTTCGCCCCTCCGGGACCTTCAAACCTGGAATAATCATAAAGCTTGCTGTCTTTGTCATAAAATTCGGATGCAGCACAGTCCAGCGCTATCATGATATCCGAGCCGGGCTTGTATCCTGCATCGTTAACAGCCCTGAGTATCGTTTCAAGGGCATCCTCCGTACCTTCAAGAGAAGGGGCAAAACCACCTTCATCCCCGACAGCCGTACTTAATCCGCGGTCCCGCAGAACTTTTTTAAGGGCATGAAATATTTCTGTTCCCATTCTTAGTGCTTCCCTGAAATCCGGTGCACCGACGGGTCTGATCATAAATTCCTGAAATGCGATGGGTGCGTCCGAGTGTGATCCTCCGTTAATAATATTCATCATGGGTACGGGGATAACCACTGCATTTGTACCTCCTATATATCGTGAAAGCGGGAGTCCGTGAACCGCAGCACCGGCTTTGGCCACTGCCAGCGATACACCCAGAATGGCATTTGCTCCAAGTTTGCTTTTTGTATCTGTACCGTCAAGCTCTATCATTTTCCTGTCAATGGCAGCCTGATCAGTCACCTCCATACCTGTTATCCCTTCTGCAATAACATCATTCACATTCGCGACTGCTTTAAGCACGCCTTTTCCCAGATACCTGGACTTATCTCCGTCGCGCAGTTCAAGTGCTTCATTTTCACCTGTTGACGCTCCGGACGGAACTGCAGCACGCCCAAAGTAGCCACTTTCTGTTGTTACTTCAACTTCAATAGTAGGATTACCACGGGAATCCAGAATTTCACGTGCATGCACATTAGCTATTTGACTCATAATAGATTTTTTATTTTAGATTTATTCTTTTATCCGGTCTGTTTTTCCCCTTCAGCCTGAGGATCACTTTCTTTACCGGCATCAGGACCGGCAGCTTCAGGAGTGTCCCCGGCGGCAACTTCAGGAGCGGCGTCGACGGCAGCGGCGTCGGTAGCCTCAGGAGCAGCTTCAGCAGCAGCGTCGGTAGCCTCAGGAGCATCCCCGGCGGCAGCTTCAGGAGCATCCCCGGCGGTAGCCTCAGGACCAGCTTCGGGAGCGGCTTCCTGATCTTCCTTACGGACCTTTGTTCCCCTGGTTTTTGTTACGGTTGTCTCTTCAGCCTTCTTCCTTGACGACCTTCTTCTTCTGGTGCTTCTGGCTTTGCCTGCCTGGGTTTTTTCAAGCATCAGTTCATTGAAGTCAACAAGTTCAATTATACACATCTCTGCATTATCACCCAGTCTGTTTCCGGTTTTCAGGATACGTGTATATCCCCCGGGTCTGTCAGCTATCTTCGGTGAAATTTCACGAAACAATTCCGTTACGGCTTCCTTATCCTGGAGATAGCTAAAAACCACTCTCCTTGAATGTGTTGAATCGTCTTTGGCTTTTGTAATAAGGGGTTCCACATATTTTCTGAGTGCCTTGGCCTTGGCTGTTGTGGTAGTGATCCGCTTATGAATTATCAGTGAGGTTGCCATGTTCGAAAGCATTGCCTTCCTGTGGGAACTGGTCCTCCCCAAATGATTTATGGTTTTTAAATGTCGCATTTTATCTTCTCGGTGTTTTTCAGATTATTCTCTTTCCAGCCTGTATCTTGTAACGTCCATTCCAAAGGAAAGACCCATTGAATTAAGCAGTTCTTCCAGTTCGGTAAGTGATTTTTTTCCGAAATTCCTGAATTTCAGAAGGTCATTCTTGTTAAAGGTGACCAGCTCACCCAGGTTGTCAACTTCGGCTGCCTTAAGGCAGTTGAGAGCCCTTACCGACAGATCAAGGTCTATAAGCTTGGTCTTTAGAAGCTGTCTCATATGAAGTATTTCCTCATCAAACTCTTCTTCAGCAAGCTTGTCTTCGGAGTCGAGAGTTATTTTTTCATCAGAGAACAGCATGAAGTGGTAGATAAGTATTTTTGCTGCCTCTTTCAGTGCATCCTTCGGATGTATTGACCCGTCCGTCATGATCTCTATCAGCAGTTTTTCATAGTCAGTTTTCTGTTCAACACGGAAATTCTCAACTTCATATTTCACATTAAGGATGGGCGTAAAGATGGCATCAAGGGCAATAAGTCCGAATTCCGCCTCTTCAGGCTGATTCTCTTCAGCAGGCAGATAGCCTCTTCCTTTTTCTATGGTAAATTCCAGCTGCAGCTTGACCTCCGGTTCCATTCTCATCAGGATCAGATCGGGATTAAGGACCTCGAAACTGCTGAGGGACTGATTAAGGTCTCCTGCCATAAAGACATCCTTGTTCTGGATTTTTACCGATATTTTTTCATCATCTATCTCGTCAACAATGCGTTTCAACCTGACCTGCTTCAGGTTAAGTACTATTTGGGTCACATCCTCCATTACTCCGGCAATGGTAGAGAATTCATGATCGACACCATCAATCTTTACAGTTGTTATGGCATAACCTTCGAGTGAGGAAAGCAGAATCCTTCTGAGGGCATTTCCTACGGTGATTCCATAACCGGGCTCAAGAGGACGAAATTCGAATCTGCCGAACCTGTCATCCGATTCCAGCATAAATACTTTATCAGGCTTCTGGAATGATAATATGGCCATAAATTTTATCTTATATTGTTATTTTGAATACAATTCCACAATGAGTTGTTCATTTATTTCTTCCGGGATATCGGAACGCTGGGGCAGGCTCATGAACTTACCTGCCATCTGGGTATCATCCCATTCAAGCCACGGAAGCCGGGGGCCTCTTCCGGAATCAAGTGAGTTTCTTATTGTTTCGAGGGATTTTGACTTTTCGCGCACCCCGATTATGTCACCGGCTTTCAGCATATATGAAGGAATATTCACTACCTCCCCGTTTACGGTGATATGACGGTGTGAAACAAGCTGCCGGGCTGATGCGCGCGTCGGAGCTATTCCAAGGCGGTAAACCACATTGTCGAGCCTTGACTCGAGGAACTGGAGAAGTACCTCACCCGTAACACCCTTGCGCCTGGAAGCCTTTTCAAAGGTATTCCGGAACTGACGTTCCAGGATGCCATAGGTATATTTCACTTTTTGCTTTTCCCTCAACTGAATACCATATTCAGAAACTTTCTTTCTCCTTTTATTCATTCCATGCTGCCCGGGAGGAAAATTTTTTCGGTCCAGATATTTATCGGGACCATAAACAGGCTCCCCGAATTTTCTTGCAATTTTTGATTTTGGGCCTATGTATCTTGCCATCTTACAATTAAATATTATTCATATAAATAGTTAAAACCTCAGTCTGCTATACTCTTCTCCTGCCGGGAGGGCGGCATCCGTTGTGAGGCATCGGGGTAATATCGACGATCTCAGTCACTTCAATGCCTGAATTGGATATTGCCCTGATCGCTGATTCACGGCCTGAACCGGGTCCCTTGACAAAGACCTTGACTTTTCTCAGGCCGAGATCATAAGCAACCTTACTGCATTCTTCCGAAGCCATCTGTGCTGCATAGGGGGTATTTTTCTTTGAACCCCTGAATCCCATTTTACCTGCTGAAGACCATGATATCACCTGCCCGGAATTATTGGCAAGGGTCACAATAATATTATTGAATGAAGAATGGATATGTGCCTGGCCTGAAGATTCAACCTTAACGATCCTCTTTTTCTGAACTCCTGTTTTCTTTGCCATATTATTCTGTTATATTCTATTTGGTAGCTTTTTTCTTGTTTGCAACAGTCTTCTTCCTGCCCTTCCTTGTCCTGGCATTATTTTTTGTGCTCTGGCCCCTGACCGGAAGACCCAGCCTGTGACGGACACCGCGGTAGCAGCCTATATCCATCAGGCGCTTGATGTTCATCTGGGTTTCGGAGCGAAGCTCACCCTCGAGCTTATGATTCTCATTAAGGATACGACGTATTGAATTAATCTGATCATCAGTCCATTCCCCAACCTTCATGCTCCGGTCAATCCCGGCCTTGTCAAGCACTTTCTGGGCAGTACTGCGGCCTACTCCGTAAATATAGGTCAGCCCCACCTCGCCTCTTTTGTTTCTTGGTAAATCAACTCCGACTATACGTGCCATATATTTTTTCTGTTAATTATAAATAGTTTGCAAAATTAAACAAATTATCCCTGTCTCTGTTTAAACTTGGGATTTTTCTTATTTATCACATACACCTTCCCCTTTCTTCTTACGATTTTGCAGGTGGCGCTGCGTTTCTTTACAGATGTTCTTACTTTCATTTTCCTGGTGTTCTTATTTATTTATATCTGAATGTAATTCTTCCTTTTGTCAGGTCATACGGCGACATTTCAACCTTAACCTTATCGCCGGGCAGAATTTTGATATAGTGCATTCTCATCTTACCGGATATATGTGCGGTAATAACATGCCCGTTTTCAAGTTCTACCCTGAACATTGCGTTGGATAAAGCTTCAATTATCGTACCGTCCTGTTCAATCGATGGTTGTTTAGCCATATTATCACATTTTATTTAAAACTTCTTCAATAAACGCAAATGTTGTCAATACATCTGCTTTGCCCTTGTCAACTGCGACAGCATATTCAAAATGTGCGGAAGGCCTGCCGTCAGCCGTCCGGATAGTCCAGCCGTCATCCATCCGGTAAGTTTCCTTCCTGCCAAGATTGATCATGGGTTCAATACAAATGACCAGACCTTTTTTCATTTTCGGGCCGCTGCCTCTTCTTCCGAAATTGGGCACTTCCGGTTTTTCATGCAATTTCCTGCCAAGGCCGTGACCCACCAGCTCCCTTACAACCGAATAGCCTCCGCTTTCTGCCAGGGTCTGTACTGCTGATGAAATATCTCCTATACGGTTACCGGCAACTGCAGCCCTGACTCCCTCCTCAAGGGATGCCCTGGTATATTCAAGAAGCCTTTTCAGCTCATCGCTTATGCGGCCTACCGGGAATGTATAGGCCCCGTCACCGTACCAGCCGTTCAGTATCACTCCGCAGTCAATGGAAATAATATCTCCCTCCCTGAGTACATAGACCGAGGGTATCCCGTGGACCACCTCCGCATTTACAGATGTACATAGACTATTGGGAAAGCCTCCGTAGCCCTTGAATGCCGGAACGGCATTATTGTCACGGATAAATGTTTCGGCAATACTGTCAAGATAAAGAGTTGTAACCCCCGGCTGAATATGTCCGGCAACTTCAGCAAGTGTTCTGGACACCAGCAAATTGCTTTCCCTTAACAGTTCAACTTCTTCATCAGTTTTACAATACAACATCAAAGAACGATATACAGTTTTATATGGACGTCACTGCACCGGAACGTCCTTTTACTCTTCCTGACTTCATCAGGCCATCATAATGCCTCATCAGCAGGTGGCTTTCAATCTGCTGAAGGGTGTCAAGAATAACCCCTACAAGAATAAGCAGGGATGTCCCCCCGTAAAACTGTGCAAACTGGGGTGTTATTCCCACCTGTACAGCCAGTGCCGGAAGAATCGCAATAATTGCCAGGAAAATGGATCCGGGCAATGTTATCCTCGACATTATCGTGTCAAAAAACTCAACCGTCTTTCTGCCGGGCTTGATACCCGGGATAAATCCACCGTTTTTCTTCATGTCTTCAGCCATCTGAACGGGGTTAATGGTAACGGCCGTATAAAAATATGTAAAGAGAATGATCAGTATTGCAGTCACCAGGTTATACCAGAAACCGTACATATTGGAGAATGCAACCACAAAGCCGGAAGTCGGATTGGCTGAATATCCGGCAACGATTATCGGAAGCATCATTATAGCCTGGGCAAAAATGATCGGCATGACTCCCGCTGCATTGACCTTGAGGGGTATATACTGCCGTACGCCGCCATACTGTTTGTTTCCCACTATCCTTCTTGCATACTGCACCGGGACACGCCTGGTACCCTGTACAAGAAGCACCGTTCCGAGTATTACCACGAACAGAACCACCATTTCCACTACCAGTGCCACTGCCCCGCCGGCTCCGTTCATCCTTGCACCGGCTTCAAACACAAAGTTTGCAGGCATTCTTGCAATAATACCAATCATGATAATAAGCGATATTCCGTTGCCTATTCCCTTGTCGGTAATCCTTTCCCCGAGCCACATGACAAACATTGTACCTGCAGTAAGAATGATCACCGAGGATACCTGGAAGAACAGGCCTGTCATGATAAATGCAGTGGTCGGAAGCTGTGCATGCAGGTTAACAAGATATGTGGGGGCCTGAAGCACCAGGATAAAAATGGTCAGGATCCTGGTGAACTGATTCATTTTGCGTCTGCCGCTTTCTCCTTCCCTCTGCAGTTTCTGAAAATAGGGAAACACTATTCCAAGAAGCTGAACCACAATAGAGGCTGATATATAAGGCATTATACCCAGCGCAAATATTGAAGCCTGGGAGAATGCACCACCAGAAAACATGTCAAGCAATCCCATTATTCCGGATGAGGTCTGATTCCTCAGCCCTTCAAGCTGGGAGGGATCAATACCCGGCAGGGTGATATATTTTCCAAACCTGTAAAGAAGTATGATGCCGAAGGTATAAATCAGTCTGGCACGCAGGTCTTCTATCTTGAATATGTTCCTTATGGTCTGAATCAGTCTCATAAAATCAAAGTATTACAACAGTTCCGTTATTGGCTTCAATCGCTTTTACAGCCGATTTACTGAAAGCGTTGGCATGTACTTCAAGCTTTCTGCTAAGGTTACCGTTGCCAAGTATCTTAACAAGGTGATTCCTGGATATCAGTCCTGACGAGATCAGGATTTCCCGGTCTATCTTTTCAAGATTGTTCTTTTCTGACAGGGTTTGCAGCATTCCTATATTTACAGCCTTGTATTCCCTGCGGTTGATATTGGTAAAACCATATTTGGGAACACGCCTCTGCAATGGCATCTGCCCGCCTTCAAAGCCTATTCTCTTTGAATATCCGGATCTCGATTTCGCACCCTTGTGGCCCCTGGTCGATGTGCCGCCCCTTCCTGAACCCTGGCCCCTTCCAAGACGTCTCCGCTTCCTTACCGATCCTTCAGCCGGTTTCAAATTGCTTAAATCCATTACTGTAATATCTTTTTTTTACAACATCATATATTTTCCACCTTAACAAGGTGTTTTATCTTATTCACCATTCCCAGTATCTGGGGTGTGGCTTCGTGTTCAACACTGTGATTCAGTTTACGGATACCCAGGGCATCAAGTGTTCTTTTCTGATTTTCGGGTTTCCCTATTCTGCTTTTAACCTGGGTAATACGGATTTTTGCCATTTCAATAAATTTTTTGTCAGCCGTTAAAAACTCTCTGAACCGATATTCCCCTGTGGGCGGCAACAGTATATGCATCCCTCATTTCCAGCAGGGCTGCAATAGTGGCCTTCACAAGATTATGGGGATTTGAAGATCCTTTCGACTTGGCGAGTACATCCTTTACCCCTACACTCTCCAGTACGGCCCTCATGGCGCCCCCGGCCTTGACACCGGTACCTTCCGATGCCGGCTTGATGAACACCCTTGCACCCCCGTACTTGGCTTCCTGCTCATGGGGTACGGTTCCTTTGATTACCGGTACCTTGATCAGGTTCTTCTTTGCATCCTCAATACCTTTCGCTATCGCGGTGGTGACCTCACCGGCCTTGCCAAGGCCATAGCCAACAATACCTGCTTCATTTCCGACAACCACAATGGCCGAGAAGCTGAATGTACGTCCTCCCTTTGTGACTTTCGTAACTCTCTGAATGCTTACCAGCCTGTCTTTCAGATCAAGGTCGCTGGTTTTTACTTTTCTTATACTGTCTGCCATAATAACTTAGAATTTTAGTCCGCCTTCCCGGGCTGCATCTGCCAGTGATTTGACCCTTCCGTGATATTTATACCCGCCTCTGTCGAATACTACTTTTTCAATACCCTTGTCCCTGCATTTGTCTGCCAGAAGCTTTCCTACAAGCCTGGCCTGCTCGGTCTTTTTTATTCCTTTTTCCGAAGCAATATCTTTCTCCCTTGATGAGGCAGAAAGGAGGGTAACATGATTCTGATCATCGATCAGCTGACAATATATCTGTTTGTTACTGCGATATACCGCCACCCTGGGCATATCCGGAGTGCCGTTTATTTTTTTCCGGATCCTCATCCTGATCCTTTTTCTTCTTTCCAACTTAGTTAAAGCCATCTTTTAAAACTTTTCCTGATTAACAACATATTAAACACTGGCTGATTTTCCGGCTTTCCTTCTCAGTTCTTCACCCACAAACTTTATTCCCTTGCCTTTGAAAGGCTCGGGCGGGCGCAGCGACCTGATCTTTGCAGCAACATGACCGATAAGCTGTTTGTCGGCAGATGTCAGTGTTATGATCGGATTGCTCCTTCTTTCGGTTTTCGTCTCCACCTTTACCTCATCGGGCAGCCTGAAAACAATATCATGTGAAAAACCAAGGTTCAGTTCAAGATCCTGGCCCCTGGCCTCGGCGCGGTAACCGACACCCACCAGCTCAAGTTCCTTCTTGAATCCTTCTGAAACACCTGTTACCATATTTGCAATAAGTGCCCTGTACAGACCATGCAGCGATTTATGACGCTTCGATTCGGAGGGTCTCCTGACATGGATCTCATTGCCGGAAACCTCTATCTCAATATCCCGGTCCACGGGCTTGCTCAGCTCACCCAGGGGACCCTTTACAGTGATCACATTATTGTCACTGACATCCACACTGATTCCGGCGGGCAGGCTGACGGGCATTTTTCCTATTCGTGACATATACTTACCTCCTTATTAATATACATAACATAATACCTCACCGCCAATATTCTCTTTCCTTGCCTCCTTATCGGTCATCAGTCCCCTTGAGGTCGAGATTATTGCAATGCCAAGCCCGTTAAGGACACGCGGCAGCTTGTCGGCTGCAGCATAATGCCTCAGGCCGGGGCGGCTGATTCTCTGCAGGCTCTTGATGGCAGGCTGTTTGTTTTTCGGATTGTATTTAAGGGCTATCTTAAGGCTTCCCTGGGTGTTCACCCCTTCCACCACCTTGTAACTCAGTATATATCCCTTCTCAAAGAGTATCCTTGCTATCTCTTTCTTCAGATTGGATGCCGGTGCCTCGACAACCTTGTGACCAGCCATGATGGCATTTCTTATTCTGGTCAATAAATCTGCAATCGGATCAGTCATCTTATGTTATTTTGTATAGTTTTTATTCAATTTGTATTACCAGCTTGCTTTCTTGACACCCGGGATCAATCCCTGGGAAGCCATTTCCCTGAAAGTTATCCTGCTGACTCCGAACTGCCTCATGTATCCCCTTGTGCGACCGGTGATCTTGCAGCGGTTACGCTGTCTGATGGGACTTGAATTTCTGGGCAGGCGGCTCAGGGCAACATAATTGCCTTCAGCCTTGAGTCTTTTTCTCTTTTCAGCATATTTCCTGGCCAGTCGTTCACGCTTTACCTCACGGGCCATCATTGATTCCTTAGCCATATATAATCAGTTTTTTGAAGTTTTAAACGGTAATCCAAAATTCTTCAGAAGGGCCAGTGCCTCTTCATCCGATTTGGCAGAGGTCACAAAGGTGACCTGCAATCCCATTATCTTGTTTACTTTATCCAGGTCAATCTCGGGGAAGATAATTTGTTCTGTAATACCCAGAGTATAATTTCCCCTTCCGTCAAGCCTGGCATTAATCCCCTTGAAGTCACGTATGCGCGGAAGAGCAACCGCGATAAGACGCTCAAGGAATTCATACATTCTTTCACTCCTGAGGGTGACCATCACTCCGATGGGCATGTTCTTCCTCAGCTTGAAGTTTGAAACGTCCTTGGTGGAATGTGTCAGGACCGCCTTCTGACCGGCTATATCTGACAGTTCCTTAACTCCCGACTCAAGCAGCTTCTTGTCGGCAATAGCCTGACCGATACCCTGGTTGATGACGATTTTCCGGAGTTTCGGAACCTGCATCACAGTCTTGTAACCAAATTCCTTTACAAGTGCCGGAACAATCTCCTTGCTGTATTTCGTTTTTAAGGCTGGTATATACATTATTTAATCTCCTCTCCTGATTTTTTTGAATAACGTACCAATTTATCTTTCTTGTTCAGTCTTTTCCCTATCCGGGTTGGTGTACCCGACGCAGGGTCAATAAGCATCAGATTTGAAATATGTATAGGGGCTTCCTTTCTGATAATACCTCCCTGGGGAGCTTTTGAATGCGGCTTGGTATGTTTTGAAATCAGGTTCAGACCTTCCACAATGGCCCTGTCCTTTTTTCTGTCAACTCCGAGAACACGGCCTTTCTGGCCTTTTGACTCACCGGTTATCACCATAACCACATCACCTTTTCTTATATGTAATTTCTTATGCATTGCTGTTTGTTTACAGGTCCTACAATACTTCAGGCGCCAGTGATACTATTTTCATGTATTTTTCACGCAGTTCGCGTGCAACAGGCCCGAAAATACGGGTACCCCTCACCTCATTGAGATTTGTAAGAAGAACCACTGCATTATCATCAAATCTTATATATGAACCGTCAGGGCGGCGTATCTCCTTTTTGGTCCTTACAACAACTGCCCTGCTTACTGTTCCTTTTTTTGCCTCTCCCGACGCAACTGCGGATTTGACAGTCACAACGATCTTATCGCCCACAGTAGCATATCTTTTTCTGCTTCCTCCAAGTACCCTGATGCATAGCACTTCCTTGGCTCCCGAATTATCGGCTACTGTCAGTCTTGATTCCTGCTGTATCATGATTATTTCGCCTTTTCAATTATTTCTACCAGTCTCCAGGTCTTTTTCCTGCTCAGAGGCCTGGTCTCTGATATACGTACCGTATCACCGATGTTGCATGCGTTTTCCTCATCATGCGCCATCAGTTTCGTTGTCCTGTTGATAAACTTACCATACATCGGATGTTTTACTTTCCTTTTAATGGCAACCACTATGGATTTTTCCATTTTGTTGCTCACAACCACTCCGATACGTTCTTTTCTTAAATTCCTTTCCATTGCTGTATCCGGCTATTTTTGTTTTTCCTTTAATTCCCTTGACCGAAGTTCCGTCATCAGACGGGCAATCGTATTCCTGACCTGCTTGATTTTCTGAGGATTATCGAGCGGCGTGATGGCATGATTGAGTTTCATCCGCACAAGCATGGTTTTTTCCGTGTCAATGCGCTCAATAAGATCAGATGTACTGAGTTCCCTTATCTCCGATGTTTTCATCTTATATTATTCTTGTTTATTCTTCATAATCATGTCTGACAACAAAGCGGGTCGGGATCGGAAACTTCTTGGCTCCCAGGCGTAGTGCCTCCCTTGCCACTTCAATCGGAACACCGTCAGCTTCAAGCAGAATTCTTCCCGGTGTTACGGGTACCACGAATCCTTCCGGAGAACCTTTCCCCTTGCCCATCCTGACTTCAGCAGGCTTCCTGGTTATGGGTTTGTCGGGAAATACTCTTATCCAGAGCTGGCCTTCACGTTTCATATAACGCGTAACAGCCTGACGTGCTGCCTCCAGCTGCCTTCCTGTTATCCAGGCCTCCTCCAGGGCCTTGATGCCGAATGAACCAAATGCAAGCTGTGTACCTCTCTGGGCATTGCCTTTCATTCTCCCCTTCTGTGCTCTCCTGTATTTTGACCTTTTTGGCTGTAACATGGATTATCTGATTAAAAATTGTTCAACTATGCTTTT
>JAAYKX010000236.1 GCA_012522155.1 Bacteroidales bacterium | reverse complement strand
TTTGTCAAAAAGCAAAGTTTTGTTTATTGCCATAAAATATCTTTTAATGTCGAGCTTTAGGATGTAGCAGTCTTTGGTATAATTTTTAATCCCTGACGCAACGGACTGAAAAGCCGCACTTCTTACCATTGCCGTCGGGGGTCACATCCCCGAAGCCGTAGTTCATGTTCCGGTTCCAGATGTTCGCACTATGGTTCACGGTACTACTCCACCAGTAGCCGCTGGAGCCCACACTGACGAAGTTACCAGCGTAGCCGTAACGGTAGCTGCCCGGAAGGGCCGAGAAACCGTAATCATCGGTGCCGTTGCCGCCGGCATTCCACCCGCTTGTACTCTTTAGCTTGATAGCGGCATCATTACCCACATAATCTGTAAGGGCGGTCCACTCCGCATCGGAGGGTACGTGCCAGCCGGTGGGGCAGAGCTTACCCGTGTTCACGGCATGCCAGTTGTAAAGAGCACCGTATGTTTTGCCATTGGCAGGGTCGTTATCAAACCAGCAGTAGGCGCCCGTGGACAGGCTTCTCCAATCACTATCATTAGTTACATTGGGTATGGGGGTACCATCGTTGTACCTGGTGGTGCGGAGGTTCTCGGCGAACCACTCCTGCCCGCCAATGATTACACTGTGGTAAACATTGCCATCAGCATCTACAGCACCTCTAAGTGTCGTGAACGACATGGTGCTGCCGTAACCCGTGCCTGCACTGTTGGTGGCGTATGCCCTTACATAATACGTTGTGTTGGGTTCCAGGCCGGAAATGCTGCTTGTAAAACTCCCGATACCAGTTCCATCCTCGGTTTTGCTGTCTCTGATGGTGGGGTTCTGGCTTGTACTCCGGCATACGCCTCGTGACGTAACCGTTGAACCGCGATCGTCAGTAATGTTTCCGCCTGACATAGCTGTTGTTTGGGTGATTCCGGTGACCTCTGTGGTGGACAGGACGGGAACATTTTTATCATTCTCTTTTTTGCAACTGCTGAAAAGCAATAGCGTTACTCCCAGAAGGGCAAATGCATAGTAATAGAGTTTTTTTGCTGTTGTCATAATCAATTGTTTCTCGTAAAACACTTGTTGCTAACGGTCGGTATCTCAGGTTATAAACCTTGAAAATTCATTCCGGCGCTTAAAAAAATTTCCGTATCAGATACAGGATCAGTGACAGGAGAACACTTACAAGAATCATTGTTGTAAGCGGAAAATAAAACCTCATATTCTCCTTTTCAACTCTTATGTCGCCAGGGAGATGTCCCAGCCAGCTCAGTTTATTTCCTGCGAAATACAATATCAGACCCGCAATGAGCATTAATATACCTGTGATGATCAGAATCTTACCCGTTTGCTGCATTTTCTCTTTTTATGAAAGAGTTCAATTTACAAAAAGTTGTTCTGATTCTGATCAGGTTTTACAAAATATTAGATACCAGGGCTATGTTGCCGGGCTCCCGGTATTCTTGATCTTGTGAGAGGAGATTTCAGACCGAGTCCCGACTCGGTCTACATTGACCCTGCCAGCAATCTGGTACTGCAGGCAGCAAGCCCTTATACAAGCCCGGCCCAGGGATGACCGGGACCGGAGCGGGAACAGGATTTTATTGTTACATTTGTCTTTTTCCAAAATTATGGAGACCAGGATCATAATATCCCAGATTTTCATGCTTGCGGTTGTTGTGCTTATCGGGGCAATAAGTGCCCGCTTTAAGGTAATTACGACCGAAATAAAGGATATGTTGTCAAAACTCATATTCAACATATCTCTGCCCCTGATGCTATTTACCAATTTCCTCAGGATTGAGGCTACACCGAAGCTGATAGCAAACAGCCTGGCCGTTCTGGGGATTTCCGGATTTGTGATACTGTTTCTGTTTATCATCGGGTGGATCACATCCCGACTGATGAAATTCAGTGTGGAGGAGTCGGCAGTATTCAGGGCCCATTCAATGTTTGGTAATACAATTTTTTTGGGATTTCCTCTTATTCATGCACTTTACGGAGCGGAAGGCCTGCTCTATGCAACAATGTTTCAGCTGGTTTCCAATATTCTCATGTGGACTGCGGGAGTTGTTGTGCTCACTCACGGAAAAGGAGTGTCATGGAAAAAAAGTATTCGTCAGGTGATGAACCCTAATACTATAGCCACACTTGCAGGACTGGTTTTTTTCATGTTTTCACTGAAGCTGCCCGAAATAGTTGTCAGTCCGCTGGCAGAGCTTGGCTCTGCAAATACCTGGTTATCCATGTTGTATATAGGAGCTATGCTTGTTTTTGCAAATGTGGGTGACCTTCTTAAAACAAAAAGCCTGTATATCATAAGTTTCAACAGGCTTATCCTGGCTCCTGCAATTCTTGTTTCAGTTTTTTATGTTTTTGGTGCATTTGCCGGTCTTGCTCCCGACAAGCTGGTTTCATCCGTAATAATTCTTGAGGCCTCCATGCCCTGTATGGCTACAGTAGTTATCATGGCAAAGGAATTTGGTGCCGATGATCATCTTGCCGTAGGAAATGTTTTTGTCTCAACCATTCTGAGTATCCTTACTTTACCACTGGTGGTAATGGCCATAAACAGCTTTTTGTAAAAGAGCTTGTTAGAGTTATCTGCAAATTTCATATGATGTAATAAAACATCAGGGCTGAAGCTGTTTACAGTAACATAAGGATTATTTTCAGTTGCCTGTTGACATTTGTATCAGGAGAGCGTAAATTTGATGTAATAACAGTGTTCCGAATTACAAACAATTAAAACCGGAAGTAGAAAATGCCGCGATTTGATTTTGAAAAGCTGGATGCAAACCTTGAAATTCAGGGTTTCAGTGATTCCCAGACCAGGGAAAAGATAATGAATGCAATCCGGGCAGTACCGGAGAAGACCTATGACAAGGCTGTTGTTTTTCTTGGTATTGCAACTCTTATTGTTGCCCTTGGAGGAATAATACTTGCTGCAATGGGCAAAGCAGTGCCTAATGCTCTGTGGACAGCCCTGGGTGAAGGAGTTGGAGGCCTTTCAGGCAGCTTTACAGGGAAATGATAATGACTTCCTGAAAAAGAACCCTTGGCAGCCGCTCCTGTCCGG
>JAAYKX010000235.1 GCA_012522155.1 Bacteroidales bacterium | reverse complement strand
TTTGAGGTCAGATAGAGAAGCAGGGCTTATCATTAAAAATATTCAGATCTTATATAATAATCAAAAATTAACCTTATGTCATCTAAAAATTTTACCAGACGATCTTTTATAGGAAAGACCTCTGCCGGAATTGCCGGAGCTGCAATAACCGGCAGTTTGGCCCCCGGATTAGTAAGTTGTACCCGCACTGGCAGCGGTCATGGTACAGGAAATGACAGATTATCAGGCAGCGCGTTTGCCACCGAAGTTGAACGCCTGCCTGTTGAAGAGATCTATGATTACCATAAACGCCTTTCATCTGAGCCGGTTCATATCTTCAGGAGGGATAAAAACTCTGTTAAGGGTGACAACGAAATGGCAATAGCTGATGTGGGGTGGAAGATTACCTGGATAAAAGGCAGCAGCATGATAACCGATAATGCTGTAGATGATTTCATGGATTATCTGAAGGTATCTCATAATGTTACAGTTGATGCCGGACCGGAAACTTCCCTCGAAAGATGGCAGGATCTGAGAAATACAATTGTTGTGGGTACCAGGGATCAGTTAACAGGCTGCAGTCCTGAGCTGAAAGCCTCAAAAGATTATGAACTGAGAATAACTCCGGATATGATAGTTGTTTGCGGGTATGATGACCTGGGTGCCATGCATGGCCTCTATAACCTGGAATCGAGGATGAACCTCAGGGAAGCTCCCTGTTTGCCATCAGAGCTGAATTGTGTCCGTCATGCCCTTTACGACAGGAGGATAGTTTTGTCGTGGATGGGTTGGATGGAATTCCAGGATCCTCTTCTTTGTCATTTGGCACACGACGGTTTTGACGGCATATTTGCTTCAGTCTATGCAAATCCTAATGGTGACCGTACAACTGCGGAGAATTCAACTGACTTTTATGCACGGCTTATGTTCCGGGTTCGCCAGCAGGACCCCAAAAGAATGAGAGACCTCATTGACCGTGCCTCAAAATATGGAATAAAGGTCTATGCTCCGATACTGTGGCAGTTTCTCGGGACAAAAGAAGATGAGGATAAATTAAGGAACCTGGTTCGGGATATTGTAAAGGAATTTCCTGATATAAAAGGTTATATTCTTCTTACTGAAGGTTTTTGGTATGAAAAGTGGGGAGGAGGACATGGCGCCGATAAAGAGTATATGCAGAACTGGGCCAGGAACTGGGCCAGGGCTGTTGAGGTTGTTGCCGAAGAGTGCCATAAGGCAGACCCTGCAATTGAGATATTGCCATGGGAATATAACATTGATTTCAGAGCATCAAATGTAGAAATGAAGTGCTATTTCATTCAGCAGCTTTCTGATAAAACTATACCTCTGCTGACATGGGAGAATGGCAAGAGTTTTAAAATAGACGGCATGGAGGGTTCGCTGCGCGACTATTCAATAAATCAGGTAGGTCCCGCCGAAGTGACAGAAGCCCAGATTGGTGAGTGTCGTAAACGGGGCATGAAAGTCTATACTAATTCCGATACATTTCTTTGTGGCGGACAATTCCAGACTATTTCATATAACCCTTTTCCTTATCAGTGGCATGAAAGATATATGGCTCTGGAAAAATTTGGGGTGAACGGGACCCTTGAAAGCTGGAGTGCAGGATACACACCCAATTTTATGACAGAATTCAGAAACTGGTATTGCTGGAGCGGTTACCCGGATATTGATGAACTGCTGGGCGCTATATCTGACCGCAATTTCGGGAAGGGTAACAGGGACAAGGTGTTGAAGGCATGGGATTACTTCAGTCAGGCTGTGCGGTTTGTTCCGGATACCGGTCCGACATGGGGAACAAATAACTCTGTCGGAAGCCCGATATTTTTCAAAGAACCCCCGGCAAGGACTGCTACTTTTATGTATTCCTGGACCGATTTTTCAAAATGGATGAGCTACTTCGGATCAAATCTTAATCCCCGGTGGCCATTTACTGTCTCGCGACTTGTCTTTTATCCCGATTTTACAAATAACCGCAACAGGGCTGAGGATTATGCCCGCAGTTCTTCCGGAATTGCAGGTTCTGTTGAAGGCCCGGTATTGCCGGTTTACCTTAAGTATCTGAAAAAGGCGGCAGATCTGATGGAGGAGGGGATGAAACTCTACAGGGAGGCAGCTCTTGCAAGTCCTGAAAATAAAAGGGCTGTGGCAGTCAGGGAGGTCCTCATTGCCGAACAGCTGCAGCGGATGATGGAGAGTGAACATGCACTTCTTGAATTCGAAGACCTTAGGATGAACTATGTTGCGGAAGGTGATAAAAGCAGGATGAATGAGTTGCTGGATAAGATGGAAGCCATTTTACGGGAGGAGATTGACCGCACTGAATTATCTTTGCTGGCATCATCGAGGGACTCAAGGCTGGGATTCCAGTTTGAGTGCGATTATGTTTTTACTCCATACTCCCTGAGTGAAAAACTGGAAGTGCTCAGGGAAACACTGGAGAAACATCTTCCCGAAGCCAGGGAAAAGGGGAGGAAGAATAATGGTTAAATGTTCTGATGAAGAGTATGTATTGGATACAGAATCCGTCGGCTCAAGCCGACGGCAAGGGATAAGGCTCCGATGTGGCAGTTAGTGGTTCATTGATATATTCATTGCCGTTCGCTTTAGCGAACGGAAAACAGGGACTGATCCCTTTAAAAGATTATTATTTAAACAGATATACACATGAGAAAAAAAATTTTTATGCCACAAAAATTCCTGAAGTTTATAGCGATTATTACTATTTCGTTTAC
>JAAYKX010000234.1 GCA_012522155.1 Bacteroidales bacterium | reverse complement strand
TAGTTATATCCCCGGCATTTCTCTACCTGAAATATATTGTTCTCAATGAACCACCTATACCTGCCGATAAGGTTGCATCTTCTGTGTACATTTTCCACTTTTATCGGCTTGGCGGATACCCAGGCAAATTTAACCTTTTTAATAATATCACCTTCGCGCGTATGCTCGATCCATCTTTCATTACATACGACCAGATTGACCTTTTCCATCATATATACTTTTTTACCATTATCGTTGGTATATTCAAATATGTGTTCCATTTCGTTCGCCCACCAGAATTCCTGCAACCTGTCGCCATAGTTCTGCTTTTTCACATTTCCAGTCTCGAGTTTCCGTATCCCTTTGGCATCGGCCCATACCTCTTTTAGCGAACCATCTTTCAGCGTTATCATATAATCCCACTTGTTCCTTCTGCATATCGTGAATACCGGACCGTTGGGATATAGTCCGTCTAGTACCAGCACAAGCCTGACACTCGGAAAGTTTCTCTTGAGTCTCTCGGTCAGTCGTTTGAACGCCTTCAGCTCACAATCTTGTTTTTTATCCTTATCGCTGAAGTCGTATTCTCCATTACTCAGAAACTCACTCATGAAAGGTAGTGAAACACCGTTTCCCAGTACAAGTGCAGCTTCAAGCACATATACAAAATACTTTTCACCTTCACCGTCCGGTTTCTTCCTGTGCAGGCATTCCATGCTGAACTGCCAGTCCCTTGAGTATTTCCCTGAACCGTCTATGGCCACAATATACCGCTTGTCTTGAAGACTCCTGATAAATTTCTTACTCCTCATAAGCTCACGGATAAGGTCTACTGTTATATCCTCCAGTCTGTCAACGTCCATCTCTTCCAGCAAGTCCGCAAGTGTGTCTGCATGGGGTATGGTGTCAATCTCAGGAAATATGGCCTTCATGGTTTCCACAAACTCTGGCTTAGTCATCTTATCGTTGACCTTTCTCCTTGATGCGATCTGATGCACAAACATCAAAATCCCGTAAAGCATCAATACCCTCATCTTATGCCTTACGCTGCCCTTTCGCCTCGGATCCTTTATTCTTGATATACCTTTCAATATCGTAGGAAGCATACGCCTGAACACCATGACCTGTGTCTCTACCGCTGCCTGCCTGGCTTCCGCTTCTTCTTCCACTGTTTTGAATTCGCTTTTCCGGTTTGGCATAGCTTTCCGTTTTTCTTTCTTTATGTACGGAATAACCGGATACGGAACTCTGATTACAACCCCGTTTTCTTCCTGACTCCGCATTTTTGCATCCCGTTGCGCCTGCTTTTTCAGCAGTCTCTCTTTTCTCCCGCTCATTCAGGAATCACCACCTTATATGGTTTTTCTCCTATGAGGCAAGCCTTAAAATCATCCTGCAAGGGATACACAAAAATTGCTTTCCTGGATAAATTGTCTTTTCTGCCAGTCCGCCCAGCCCCTTTTGTATTCCCAAGGTAAATCCAGTTAGCTGCCTTGTATGATATGCCTTGATATTTTTCAATATCAACAAATGTTTCGAGTAGAACAGGAGCGTAACAATACTCTCTGAGCCAGTCCTGCTGAATTCTTTTTACTGCCAGGGATAAAGCCTTACTTGCCAGATTTCGGATATGTACCCATGGGAAGATCAAATAACGACTGTTATTTAAAATCAAATGTAGCCTTTGTTTCCTGTCTTCCCTTGTCCATCCAATCCATTTTTCACGTGCCTCCAAGGACCATGATGATGCCGAGAACTGCATACACCCCAGTTCGGTATCCCCTGATTTTATAAAGTAGCGTAATTGGGCTCCATATACATGCTTGTCACCTAGCGTGTGATACTGGTTGACATAGGAACGCCACCTTTTCATTTCGTCCCCAGGCCTTGCGATAACTAACCGGATTGGCTCATATCCTCTGATATCCCCCGATATTTCCTCTGTTTTGAACTCCAATTGTGGTATTTTAACTCCACGGTTGTACTTTCGTGTTTCCTTTATCGGCGGTAGCTGTATAATCCCTTCTGCCTCAAGTATGGAGAGGAATTTCATGCATTGTAGCCTCTTTGGTTGCTCGGACGGCGTATTCCAATTCAGTATTTCACATACCGTCGATGCTAGCTCTGTACGAGATAAGCCGGGATATCTCTTCCGTACCCATTTTATCATTTCTATGTCTTCAGGGCTGAATGCCCTGCCGGAAAATACCTTGATAACATTGTCCAAGATGTGTTCACCCACCTTTCCAAGGTTATCATATCACCTGGGCAAAAAAGAATCCAGCTCGGTTTTGCGAAATTATTTATTTTTTACGCTTTGTAACTCCTCATTGCTCTACATTTCTCACTCGCTCTTCAAAGCTGTTACTTCCGTATACCGCGTCGACCGGCACACCATTAACTGAATATGAGGAAAATGAAAATCCTATGCTGACGAAGCTGTATGTTATATCCCACAGTTTGATTTTGAAGGCGTTCTTCAGATCATCCTCTGTTATAGCCACAGGCTCATTGAAACTGATTTCGATTTTTATGGTATCGTTATAATAGTAAATTTCATTACTTTCATTCTCTACAACTTTGGCGCCGGTGATGTACGGTCTGACATCATCATGATAAACACGGAAGCCCTCCTGGGGGCCCATGTTAACAGGAATCTCAGTAGCCGCGTTTATTACGACCTCTTCAACTTTTATCAGGTTGAGCCCCTGGTCCAGATCCAGGGGGAATTGATTTGAATAATCAAACTTGAAAAGAAGTTCATTTTCACCTGGGAAATAATCAACACCGTCAATTCTGAAAGTTTCGACATTCATTGCTCCGGCCAGACCGGCGTCAGGGTCGTCTATAGTAAGGTTTAGCAAGACATATGTTGTCCCGGGGTCGATGACAATGTCTTGCAGTGAGTCAAACCCTATTATGATGCCGATTTCATTTTCGACGGTATACATGTTAAGATATGAATCAGCGCTTATCATTTTATAATACTGTACTTCCGGAAGGCCTTCGGCATATGCGGCCGAAATGGATATTTGACTTAAAATAAGGGAGGATATTAATAATAAAATCAACCCCGTCTTCTT
>JAAYKX010000001.1 GCA_012522155.1 Bacteroidales bacterium | reverse complement strand
TTTCCCAGAATGAGGCCCTGTGGTTCAGGTCGAAAGATATTCTGGTACCGTATTTTTTTGCCGCACGTGCCAGCTCAAGGCAGAACCTGCCCGTTTCAGGCGACAGGGCTGCAATAAGTCCTGAAAGATGCAGTATCTGAACCCCTTCTTCGCCGAACAGCCTGTCGAGGTTGAAATCCTTTACATTCAAAGTCCTGCCCACTTCCCCGGCACGGTCATTATGTACCCTCGGACCCCGGGTGCCGTAGCCGCTGTCGGCAATATTGAACTGATGCCGGTAACCCCAGGGGCCTCCCTGGTCAACTTCAACACCTTCATATGCCATATGCCTGCCGGCGAGGTTATCCCTGATGAACCTGGCTAGCGGACTGTCTTTTACAAATGTGGTCAGGACTTTTACAGGAAGGCCGAGATAGGATGAAACACTTGCAACATTTGATTCGGCACTGGTTGCATGCATGTGAAATGTATCACTGCAGTGAACGGGCTGGCCGTGAAGCGGAGTGATTCTGACACCCATGCTTGTAGGAACTACAAGTGACCATTCGAAATCTTTTCTTAGCTCAATTCTCATAATATAAGTAGTTTAGGTTTATAATTGAGTGATCTTTTCTGTTGCGCTTTCTTCCGACTTTTGTCTGCCGCTTCCCGGTATCATCCGGCTTCCTTCCGGCAAGGAACAGATTTTGAAGCAGTTACTTCAGTTTTTCCCTGAGTTTCTTTCCCCTTTTCTTTCTTCAAAGAACAGGTTCTGTAACGGTTATTTCAGTTTTTCCCTGAGTTTTTTTCCTGCTTCTTCAAAACCGGGTTTGTTCAGAAGGGCGAACATGTTTTTTTTGTAGGCTTCAACACCGGGCTGATCGAAGGGATTCACATCAAGAATATAACCGCTCACGGCGCAGGCTGTTTCAAAGAAGTAAATCAGCTGGCCGATATAGTATTCATTAAGCACCGGAATATTTATTCTGATAACCGGAACATTACCTTCATTATGTGCAAGGATGGTGCCTTCCCCGGCACAGTGGTTCACTTCTGAGAGTCTTTTGCCGGCCAGGTAATTAAGCTGATCATAATCATCCTTTTCAAGGGCTATTGTTACTTTCTTTTCTGTTTCGCTTATCAGAAGGATTGTTTCGAAAATAATTCGTTGTCCCTCCTGTATATACTGTCCCAGTGAATGCAGGTCTGTTGTGAATTCAGCTGATGCCGGGAAAATGCCTTTGCCTTCCTTTCCTTCACTTTCACCGAAAAGCTGCTTCCACCATTCTGAGAAGTAGCGGAGCTTAGGTGTAAAGCCCACAAGTATTTCAAGGGATCTTCCTGTCTGAAGCATCAGATTGCGGGCTGCGGCATACAGTAGTGCAGGATTGTTTACAGCGTCCCTGTTCCTTCTTGTTATAAGCTCCATGTCGCGGGCACCCTCAATCAGTTTTCTGATATCCGTTCCCGCAACTGCTACCGGCAGCAGACCGACCGGGGACAGAACGGAAAATCTTCCTCCCACATCATCGGGGATCACAAATGATTCATAGCCGTTAAGGTCTGCCAGCGATCTCAGTGCACCTGCCGAACTGTCGGTGACAGCTGTGATCCTTTCGGCTGCCCTGTCTTTTCCGACTTTTTTTTCAAGATGATCCCTGAGTATCCTGAAAGCAATAGCCGGCTCGGTTGTGGTCCCTGATTTGGAAATGACAATGATTGAATAATCCCTGTCTTCAAGAATTTCGGTCAGATCCGAAATATAGTCCTCACAAATATTCTGTCCTGCAAAAAGTACTTCGTGTTTCTTTGATCTCAGCAAAGGTGCGAAGGAATGGGCGAGAGCTTCAATTACTGCCCTGGCACCAAGGTAAGAGCCGCCGATACCGATGACTACCGTTGTATCTGAAACAGATCTGATATGTTCTGCTCTTTTCTCTATTTTGTCAAGCTGCTTCTGTATGTCTTCGGGAAGGGAGAGCCAGCCCAGGAAATCATTTCCGGCTCCCGTTCCGCTGTTGAGTGCATCAAGATGTCTGACAGACTGTTTTGCAAGAGCCATCACTTCTTCGTAAGAGATGAAACCCGCAAAACTTTTAAGATCAATAGCTATATTTTTTTCCATAGTGAAAATTTTTTGTTTGTTACAGCACTAAGACAAAGTTAAAAAAATAACCGCCGGGAAGATTCCCGGCGGTTATTATAAACCGGTATTATATATTGAAAAGGAAGTTATTTTTTTCTGATGCTTCCTGCGCTTGAAGCCCGTGCATCAATATACCGGGGGTCACCCTTGTAGTTTATATCTCCTGCGCTTGAAGCCTGTGCCTTAAGTTTTTCAGTAACACATATATTTGCATCTCCCGCGCTCGAAACTGTCACCCCGGCTTCCCTTGTCCGCAGATTGTATGCATTCAGACTGCCCGCGCTGCTTAAAACGGCAGAAAGTATATCTGCTTCGCCACTGAGCGTCACATCAGCGGAACTGCTTACAGTGACATTTATCTTGCGGGCATATACTTCCAGAAGGATATCACCTGCACTGCTGGCGATAATATGAATATTATCACTCTCTATCGCCGATATTCCGGTAATATTTCCCGCACTCGAAGAACCAACAGTCTTTATATCTTTCAGTGTTACATATACGGTTTTTGTTTTTGCACGCCGGATAACCGCATCGGCAGATATTTCAAGAATTCCGTTCCTGATCCTGGTAATGATATGCCTGTGCAGATTCTCATCCGCCTCTACCATCAGTTCCGGCTTATCACCCTGCCTCAGGCAGACATCTATTCCTGAGCTGACTCTTATCCCTGTTGCATCGGCCGGAGTCCTTTCCTCTGTCAGTATTCTTCCGTTTCCATAAATAGTTTTGCGAAACTGAGCATTGACACAGGATGTTATGATCAATGCCATAAACAGGAAAAGAGCTCTCTTAAGATTTCTCATGATCTTCAATTTTTTAATGATCAGCATTTTGTTCAGTGTTAATGACAGTATTTAATATTGTATGCTGCATCAAATGCAGGTATAATTTGTATAAAATTATGTTTTTGCAAAAAGAATTTCCTGAAATGGAAATTTCTTCAGCAGATTGATTTAAGTTTGCACCTTTTGACAGATGTTTTGCAACCTTTATTATCATTGACAGCCCAGTCCGGACTTACTGAAAAAAATTATAACTTTATAAAAAATTGAAAGCCTTGAAAAAACTAACTGTCCTTCTGCTTGTATTTACCATAGTTTTTGCCTGTAAACCGCGCAGAACCGGTAGCCCCGGAACTACGTCAGTTTATAAAACGGGTAATGATATTTCCGGAAGCTTTACAATAAGTGGTGCCTATGCCCTTACTGCTGTACTGAAGAAATGGGCGGAGGACTTCATGAACATTCATGACAATGTTAAAATTGAGATTCTGGAAAAAGGTACCGGGCATGGAATAGCGGATCTCATTGACGGGAAAGCAGATCTTGCAATGATTTCACGGCCCCTTTTTGATGATGAGATGGAGGCCGGAATCTGGATGATGCCGGTGGCAAAGGATGGTGTTGCAATAATTGTCAATGACAACAATCCCTATCTTCCGCGTCTTATGAAACAGGGACTCAGTCCCGATGAGATACAAAAACTTTTTACTGCCAGCCCTTCTCCCACATGGGGAGAACTGCTCGACACAACAGGCAGTGCACGTGCTGTTGTCTATACCCGTGCTGATGAATCGGGTGCAGCTGAGCTGCTGGCCGGATTCTTTTTCAGAAAGCCAATTGATCTTAAGGGAATTGAGGTGACGGGTGATGAAGAAATGATAGACCGTGTCAGGAACAATATCCTTTCCGCGGGATTTTGTAATCTGTCATATGCATTTAATAATCTCACGGGAGAGAGAATAGAAAATATACAGATAGTACCCTTTGACCTTGATTATGACAATAAGATCGGAAAGATAGAAAAACCTTTCAGTGATATAGAAACTGCCCACAGAAGTGTATGGCTCGGAATTTATCCGGAATCCCTGTGCAGGGATCTGATGCTGGGTTCCATGGGCAAGCCCGCCGATCCTGCAGTACTGGCATTTTTGAATTATGTTATCAATGACGGTCAGAGGATTGTCAGGGAAGCCGGGCTTTGTGAACTTAACAATATATCACTGAGATTTGCAAGGGGAAGCCTGCAGTGATCTGCTTTTTCCCGGTAATCCTCCTTTCCTGAAAATATCCGGTAATCATACTGCCTTCCGGGCTGATACCCGGGTAAAGTGATAAATCAGCGGATCCTTTCGTTATTTTTGAATACTGCAACAAAGGCCTGGGGGTATCCCGCCTTCCTCAGTGCGGACTGCAGCTGTCTGGCAGGCTCGGATGTCGTGAATGCCCCTATGGTATAACGGTATTCTTTCAGGTAATAATAAACATAGGGTGTGTATGACTTACCGTTCACGATGAGCTCCTTTACATTTTTTCCCGATGCATCCGACAGGAATTGTACCCTGTAAATTACTACATCCTTCAGATTTTCCGGTATTTCAGAATCAAGTTCAGCTTTGGCTTCAGCGGCTTTTGCCTCTTCTGCAAGCCTTCTGGCTTCAGCAGCTTTTGCTTCTTCTGCAAGCCTTCTGGTTTCAGCGGCTTTTGCTTCTTCTGCAAGTCTTCTGGTTTCAGCGGCTTTTGCTTCTTCTGCAAGCCTTCTGGTTTCAGCAGCTTTTGCTTCTTCTGCAAGCCTTCTGGTTTCAGCAGCCCTTGCTTCCTCCACTTTCTCAGTTTTTTCCGTTTTTGCAGCTCTTTCAGCTTCTTCAGCCCTTGCCTCTTTTTCAGCACGGGCTATATCATCAGCCTGTGCAAGAAGAAGTTTCCGGTAGGTAAAAGTTGTATCTTCTTCTGCTGTTTTAATGAGTATCCCTGTCAGATCTGCGAGGTTTGCAGTGGTTTTATTGTTACCTCTGCTTATTTTGAAGAGGCGGATATCTTTTTCCCCGGATCCGGTGTCTGAGGCATAGAAGCCGGTTTTTCCATCCAGGCGGTTCAGGGTGAAAGCAACATCATCACCGGCAGTATTTACGGATTTTGTAAGATTAACAGGCTCTTCCCAGCTTTTCCCGTTGTATCTGCTTACGAAGATGTCTAAACCCCCGTAACCGGGATGACCGTCTGAAGAAAAATAGAGATTGTTTTGATTGTCAAGGAAGGGATAGAGTTCATCCGCCCGGGTGTTGACAAGGTTTCCCATATTCTCGGGTTCCGACCATTTTTCACCATTTTTCCTGGTAACGAAAAGGTCATGCTTCCCTTTCGTTCCTTCCCTGTCGGATGCGAAAATCATCATCTGTCCGTCATGGGAAAGGGCGGGATGGGTGTAAGAATAATCACCGCTGCAGAAGTCAAGGGGCTTTCCGGGTTTTGACCAGGAGCCTTTACCTTTCCGACTTCCGGAATAATCCGACGAATATATTTTGTAATGCTCCCCTCCCTTTTCCTTTGCAGTGAAATACATTCTCTTATAATCCATGGTGAAGGAAATGGCATCGCAGGGAAAAGGGAATATGAAATCCTTTGAAAAGACAAGGGGATTAATAAGTGTGGAATCTCCGGGAACAGCATAATATGCCTGAACGGTTCCGAATGAAACATGTGATGGTATCATCTTATGGAAATTCTTTGTAAATCCGAGGAACACTATAGCATTTCCATAAAACTGCACACCCGAAGACGGAGCTATTATTTCCAGGCTGAATGGATTTGTTTTCACAGGCTGATCATCCCGGGCCGTTTCAGTACCGTGCCGGTCCCTGCTGTCTCCGGAAGGGTTCAGTGTGCCGGAAGCTGTGAGGACCAGACAGCTCAGGAGAAGAAAGCAGGAAAAAATAAATCCGTAAAGTCTTTTCATACTTGGCTGGAATTGAGCTTGATCATATTTCTTTACCACTGGTCTTTCCGGTTATATGCCGTTTTGTTTTTTATTATATTAATTCCCATTGCAATTTCTGCAGTGATATCCTTTTTGTAAAAGGGTGTATTCCTTGGTAGTTCAAAGAATGTGCCGATATAGAATCCCGGGTATTTGTACTGAAAAAAGAAGGGGATCCTGTCATAATCGTTCAGATACGACCCCATGCAGAAATTCCCGAGATACAATTTCAGTCCTGGATGAAAAAAATCCCTCACTTTTTCCGGAAACGTATTGCTCATTTCCGCAATGATCATAGGTTCAAGTATAATTTTGAGATTTCTGCTGAGCAGCATTTTGAATCCGGTATTGAGGATATATTTTCCGGATGAATTAATGCTGTCATTTCCGGAGATCCCCGAAAGGATATTTGTTGCCGACAGTCCGATGTGGAATACCGGGTTATAAAAATATATTCCTGCGTCCAGATCCGGGAATAATGTATCTCTTTCAGATATGTTCAGATCATCATCACCGGGGTAATGACTGAAGAAACCTTTTGCTGCTGCTCCAAGAGAGAGGAAGCTGTGTTTTTCCCTTCCGAGCGGAATGTGGTATGCTCCTGCAATACCTGCACCGGCACCGCGACTGAAGCCGGTATTGTCATTCAGGATATAGGCTCCGATGCCGATGTTTGAATATTCCCCTGTACCGGATTCCGTCAGGCTCTTACGCTTCGTTTTTCCTAACCTGGTGTTTGCACCCAGCAGTTGTGTGTTCTGTTTATCCCGGAGGGTTGCAAGCAGATCGAGCGACAGGAAATCCCTGCTTCCGGCAATTGCCGGATTAAAAATATATGGAGTAAAAACCCTGCCGGATACCGGATTAAAGGATACATCCTGCCCTGAAGCCACGACAACGGGAAGGAGCAGAATAAAAGTTAAAACCTTTTTTACGCCTGACATTGATCTTTCAGAAATTAGACACTCCGAAAATCAGAAATACGATGTAAATCACTTTTTGTTTCAAAAGTCAATAAAAAAGCTGCATAATGTCATAATTGCAGGATTGGCTGCTTCCGGTCAGGTCATTTCCGGATTCAGCAATTCCGGCTATCACAGTCTGGCAGAAAAATATTTCGTGAAATTTATTGATCAGGATGCAGCCTTTCGTCTGAAACAGCAGTGCTGCTGCCTCCTGGAACGGCTTATTTATTCATTTCCCGAAACAACAGTGCTGCTGACCCTGAAACAAATATTGACAATAGGGATCATCGGGTGCTGATAACTTTTCTTCAGAAGTTCACAAAAATGACTTAACTTGCATAAAATTAATTCTCAGGTAATTAATTTCATAAATCTGGTGAAAGTCAAATAAAATTTCAATGAGTGAATCCATCCTGAATGCGCTTGTTCAGTTGTTCGCACTGATAGCCGATATCCATGGAGAAACAGTTATTACAAGCAGGGGAAAGGATGTTGTAAGAGCATTTCTGTCGCGACATCTGAACAATGAACTGTTAACAAGATACATGAGGAAGTTTGAGGAATACCTCGTGGTTTACAATGCTGAAGATATTGAAAGGGACAGTATCCGGGACAGAAAAAGAATATCTCTCAGTGCCGTTAAAATACTCACCATATGCCAGAAGATAAATGAGGAACTTCAGCAAAAGCAAAAGATGTATGTCCTCATACAGCTGATGGATTTTATTTCTCTCGGAGAGGAGGTCACCGAAAATGAACTTGATTTCCTGGCAACTGTGGCAGATTCCTTTTTTGTGCCTTCGGCTGAATACAATGATATCAAAAGCTTTGTCATTGACGATACCCCGGATCCGTATGACAGTTCAACGGTAGTGGTTACAGGCAACAGGAAGGATCAGGGCCCAAAGGGGATCAGACATATTTACAATGAACACCTTGAAGGGAGCCTGTCGTTTTTGTTCATTGCCAGTACCAATACATATATTTTCAGGTACATTGGAAATGTGGACCTCTATCTGAACGGCCAGAATATCATTCCCGGCCAGACATATATTTTTGATCATGGTTCATCAATAAGGGGATCAGGGATCCGGACCATTTACTATACCGATATAAGCAGCCGGATTGCCGGTGATTCATTTGCCTGCAGGGTTAGTCTTGATGCTGAGGCTGTTTCATTCATGTTCAGCAACAGTGACAATGGTATACATGATCTTCACTTTCACGGCGAATCGGGTGAATTAATTGGAATAATGGGAGGAAGCGGTGTCGGAAAGTCAACAACCCTCAGCATCCTCAGCGGTACTCTCAGACCACAGGGCGGTGAGGTGAGAATTAACGGACATGATCTTTACAATCATACCGACAGGGAAAAGCTGAAGGGGGTAATAGGGTTTGTGCCACAGGATGATCTGCTGATAGAAGAGCTGACGGTTTTTCAGAATATCTGGTTCAATGCCAGGATGTGTCTGAACAATCTGGGTGAAGATCAGATTATTGAAACGGTGAACGGGATACTGGCAGATTTCGATCTCAGTGAAATAAAGGATTTCAAGGTAGGCAATCCCCTGAACAAGGTCATCAGCGGGGGACAGAGGAAAAGGGTTAACATAGCCCTCGAACTTTTGCGTGAACCCACCATACTCTTCGTGGATGAGCCGACCTCCGGTCTTTCCTCGGTAGATGCCGAGGCAGTGATGAACCTGCTTAAGGAACAGACGCACAAAGGCAGGCTTGTTATAGTGAACATTCATCAGCCCGGTTCGGAAATCTACAAGATGTTCGATAAGATCATGATCATTGACAAGGGCGGCTATCAGGTGTATTTCGGGAATCCCACAGAGGCAATAGTCTATTTCAAGACAATTACCAGGCATGCTAACCCTGAGGAGGACCAGTGTGTTAAATGTGGCAACGTAGATACTGACCAGATACTTCAGATTGTTGAGGCAAAAGTGATTGATGAACAGGGCAGGGCAACGGGGATCAGGAAGGTGACACCCGCTGAATGGGCAGATCAGTTTCGGGCAATACGGAAAAACAGCGACAGGGAAAAGATAAGGGAAAAGACAAGTCTTCCCCGGAATAATTTCAGTATACCCGGACTGCTGAAACAGTCCAGGATCTTCTTTGCCCGTGATCTTCTTTCCAAGCTGTCGGACAGACAATACATACTCATAAGCATTCTCGGGCCGCCCCTTCTGGCTTTCCTCCTGGCTTATTTTACCAGGTATTCCGCTGACGGGATTTACAGATTCAGTGAAAACGACAATATAACACCCTATCTTTTTATGTGCATCATTACCGCACTGTTCTTCGGGCTGATGGTCAGTTCCGAAGAGATAGTCCGGGACAGGAAGATACTCAGGCGGGAATCCTTTCTTAACCTCAGCTGGCTCAGTTACCTGGGCTCAAAAGTAATGTTGCTGTTCATCATATCTGCTATTCAGACAATCTCGTTTACCCTGATAGGTAACCTTTTGCTCGGCATAAAAGGGATGACTTTCTCATTCTGGTTTGTGTTGTTTACAACATCCTGCTTTGCGAACATTCTTGGTCTTAACATTTCTGCGGCATTAAACTCGGTAGTAACGATTTATATAATTATACCCTTTATTATCATTCCCCAGCTTCTGTTCAGCGGAGTGCTGGTAAGGTTTGAAAAACTGCATCTTGCGGATTTTTCTTCAGCCGAATATGTGCCGCTTGTCGGTGATATGATGACGGCAAGGTGGTCCTTTGAAGCCCTCGCTGTGACCCAGTTCAGGGATAATGCCTATGAAAGGAATTATTTCGGAAGCAGGGCTGATGTCAGCCGGCATGAATACAACATCATGCTTGTTAACAGTCTCAGGAATCATCTGCAGCAGGTGTCGCTTTACCGTGACAGGGAAGAATATCATGATGAACTGGAAAACAAGCTGCACAAGCTTGATTTTCATATTGGTGAATTGTCGGCCTCAGCTGATGTTATTCCCGGGAAATGGAAAGACGATCTCTCCCCTGAAAGATTCCGCTCCGAAACAGGAAAGGATGCAGATAAATGGCTTGATTCCCTGAAGGGTATCTATTCTGATTTGAAAAAACAGGCTGGCAGAAAAGAGAATGAGATAAGCAGCCGGCTTGTGAATAAACTTGGGGAGGAAGGCCTGGTGAGACTGCGTGAGGATAATGAGAATAAGTGGTTGCGAAATCTTATGCTGAGCCACGACCGCAGGGAACTGACCATGGATACCGACACAAGGATAATACGGAAATATGAACCGGCATATATGAAAGCAACTTCAAAATGGGGGAGGGCCCATTTTTATGCACCCGTAAAAAGACTGGGAAGCCTGGAGTTTAATACCTGCTTGTTCAATATGGCAGTTGTATGGGCCGGTTCGGTGTTTTTCTTTGTACTGCTTTATTTTAATCTTATCAGAAAGCTGCTGGAGTATATTGAAAACCTGAGATTACCAGGGACTGATCCCTGATCGATGGCCGGGGGGCGCTGATCGCTGAATGCGGATCGCTGAATGCTGAAGCGCTGATTCCGTATTCCGCTGGTCGGGGGGAGCTGAACTCTGGTTGTTGAAAGCTTAACGCCGGCTGCCGATTGCTGATCGCTAATCCCGGTTTGATTATTCCTCTGTTCCGGATTTTGCAGATTCCGGTTTCATTTGAGGGAACAGGAGCACGTCCTGGATTGACGGCTGGTTTGTCAGAAGCATGGTCAGCCGGTCAATACCTATTCCCAACCCGGATGTGGGAGGCATGCCGTATTCAAGAGCCCTTACAAAATCGAGATCGATGAACATTGCTTCCTCATCGCCCTTTTCCGAAAGCCTGAGCTGCTCTTTGAACCTTTCAAGCTGATCAATTGGATCGTTAAGTTCGGAATAGGCATTTGCTATTTCCTTACCGTTTATTATGAGCTCAAACCTTTCAGTGAGACCGGGGTCGCTGCGGTGTGTCTTGGTAAGAGGAGAAGTCTCCATGGGATAATCCGTTATAAAAGTCGGCTGAATATAATGCTGTTCGCATTTTGCGCCAAACAGTGCATCAATGAGTTTTCCCTTGCCCATGCTGGCAGTCTGGGGCACTCCGAGGTGATCACATATATTCCTGATTTCTTTTTCATCCATGACAGAAATGTCATATCCGGTATGTTCCTTTATGGAATCAATCATGCTTATCCGCTTGTACGGAGGACTGAGATCAATCGTTTTGCCACTGTATTCAATCTGGCTCTTCCCGTGCAGATCCATGGCTGCCTTACTGACAATTTGCTCTGTAAAGTCCATCATCCAGTTATAGTCCTTGTATGCCACATATATTTCCATTACCGTGAATTCAGGGTTATGGCTCCTGTCCATGCCCTCGTTGCGGAAGTCCTTTGCAAATTCATAGACCCCTTCATATCCTCCCACTATCAGCCTTTTCAGGTATAGCTCGTTTGCTATTCTGAGATAGAGGGGAATGTCGAGGGTATTGTGATGTGTTATGAAAGGCCGTGCTGCGGCTCCTCCCGGTATGGGCTGAAGAATGGGGGTTTCAACCTCGAGGTAGCCCCTGGAATTGAAAAGTTCCCGCATCGACTGAACTATCTGTGTCCTTTTCCGGAAGACATCCCTTACACCGGGATTGACGATCAGGTCGACATATCTCTGGCGGTATCTCATTTCAGGATCAGAAACCGCATCATAGTACACTCCGTCCTTTTCCTTGACTATGGGCAGGGGGCGAAGAGCTTTGGCCAGAAGAGTCAGCTCCCTGACATGAACGGTGATCTCTCCCGTCCGGGTAGTGAATACAAAACCCCTGATGCCTATTATATCACCGATGTCAAGCAGTCGTTTAAAAACGGTATTGTAAAGGGTTTTGTCCTCTCCCGGACATATATCGTCACGCCTGATATAGATCTGTATTCTTCCTGTGGAATCCATTATTTCCGCAAATGAGGCATTACCCATTATCCTGCGGCTCATTATTCTTCCTGCCAGACTCACGTCTTCATAACGGTTTTCATCAGGTTTGTAACCCCGGTGAATATCTGCGGTATAAATATTCGTTTTGTATTCGGCGGCGGGATAGGGATCGATTCCAAGTTTTTTCAGTTCCTTCAGCGAATTCCTCCTGATCTGTTGCTGTTCACTCAGACTTAAATCATTCATAGTCTAAAAATTTATGCAAATATATCAATCCTGCACCATTCAGGAAGAAGCCGGGGGAATAATAATTGAAAAGACATGAAGCAGTGTACGGGGCTTTCAGACATTCATCAGCTCCAGTTCTTCCCGGAACTTTGAACGCAGCAGACCTGTGAGCGGTCCGGGAATGCCCTTGTTTACAATAATATTGTCAAATGCCGTAACCGGTGTAATTTCAAATGAAGTGCCCGTTACGAATGCTTCGCTGATTTCATTAAGCCGGTTTGCAGGGAAGGGAATTTCCCTGACCTCAATCCCTGTTTTGCGGGCCAGGCGCAGAACATTTTTCCGTGTAACACCCGAAAGGATATGTCCGGATTCCGGATGGGTGTAAAGCACATTTTCATTTGCAAGAAATATGTTGGAATGGGAACATTCTGTAATGAAGCCCTTGCGTACAAAGACACATTCGTTGAATCCGCTTTCCAGAGCCTGCTGCAGAGAGAGTATGTTCGGCAGCAGTGATACGGATTTTATATCGCATCTGTTCCATCTCGG
>JAAYKX010000233.1 GCA_012522155.1 Bacteroidales bacterium | reverse complement strand
GGCAATTCTGCCACCCTGGCGCTTATCGGAGATGCGAAACAGATGGATGCCAGGTTTATCAAAGCAGCATATTTTGAAAAATATGGTGTTTCAATGTTCGTCGGGATCGCTATCCCCATACCGGTTCTTGACGAAGATCTGGCAGGAAGAGTCTCGGTGAGGAACAACCAGATTGAAACCAATGTAATAGATTACGGATCCGGGAACTTTGAGGTCCTGGGACGTGTTGACTATGAATCCCTCTTTTCAGGAAAGATCACTGTCAATGGAAAGAAGATACGAACAGCACCACTTTCAAGTGTCAGGACAGCAAGAGAGCTGGCCGATATCCTAAGACAGGAAATAAGCGGAGGGCGTTTTTACCTGACAGAACCACTTGCTCTTTTTAACAAGACAAGCGGGTTGAACAGCCTGGAAATAAGGCTTTGATATTTTTAATTTTTTAACTTCAGATTATGGCAAGCAAAAGATTTGTTCTGACTTTTCCTCCTGATGCAACAGGACAACCAATAACATATAATCTCATAAAGAAATATGATATTATGATCAATATTGTCAAAGCCGATGTGTCTCCGGGCAAGATCGGACATCTTGTCATTGAGATGACCGCACCGGCTAAGGTCCTGAAAGAAGGTATGGAATATATTAAACAGCAGGATATTGAATGTGATCCGATTGAAAAGAAGATAACTTACAGGGAAGATCTCTGCATTCATTGCGGGGCATGTACGGCAGTATGCTTTGCCGGAGCGCTTACAATGAGACGTGACAATGCTGAACTCCTGTTTGAACCTGAGAAATGTGTTGTCTGTGAACTCTGCCTGAAAGCCTGTCCGCTGAAGCTTTTTTCCATAGATATTGGCTAAAAGCCCCTCATACCAGCCCAGACTTTACAGGCAAAGTATGGGCAATAGCAGATGGCATATTTTCAGGTCATTATGCTGTGAAACAGATTTATGGGTTGCTGTGAGCAGGGAACATTCCGTAAAGGATGTTGAGGCCTATACTTTTCAAAGGATCCTATACTACAGGAATATTCTTGAGGATCAAATCCGCAGGCAACCCGCATTCATGACATCTCTTGTTCCGGTTTTTGAAACAGCCGATACCAGGCCTGTTGTTAAAGAGATGTACAGAGCATCCTCAGCAGCCTTTACCGGACCAATGTCGGCAGTTGCAGGTGCCATAGCCCAGTTTGTCTGCAATGACCTTATTCATGAATTCAAACTGGCGGAGGCCGTTGTTGAAAACGGCGGAGATATTTTCCTGAAGCTTGAAGCTGAGGCAACAATATCGGTTTATGCGGGGAAGTCATCTCTTTCTGAAAAGATCGTTCTGTTGTTGAAGCCTGAAGAAACACCCCTTTCAGTTTGTACTTCTTCCGCAACGGTAGGCCATGCCTTCAGTAAGGGGAAAGCCGATGCGTGTATGATTGCCTGCCGGTCCGGGGCATTGGCTGATGCATATGCGACTAAATTCTGCAACAGGGTAAAAAGTAAAGATCAGGTGCTGGAAATAACGGAAGAAGCCCTGAAAAAACCTGATATTCTTTCTGCCGTGATCATAATGGATGATGTGGTGGGACTCGGTGGAAAGCTGTCATTTCAGTTTGCTTAACTGACAATTGTTAAGTATCTTTAAATACTTCATGGCAAGCGGGAAATAATGGAGTTCTGATCTGTTGATATACACAACGGGGCAATGGCAATCCCGTGGCTTCCTTGTACAGGTTTAACATTCAATTAGAGGTAATATATTTTCGGATGAAAAAGTTAATTATGAGCCGGGTGGATCATGTCAGGATATTAAAATGGGTTAATGATGCAAGTGACATGAATACCATCAGTGTAAAGGAAGCCGAAAATCTTCTCAATGAACTGAATTCAGCCAAAATAGTGGAACCCCGGGATGTTCCTGCCAATCTGGTAACCATGAATTCGGAGGTCAAAATAAGATTTCTTAATACCAACAAACAGATACAGTTCCGTATCGTATATCCTGATCAGGCTGATGTTAAAAAAAACAGGATATCAATCTTTTCTCCCGTGGCAACCGCGCTTATCGGGAACAGTATCAATGATGAAATAGAATGGCTCATTCCTTCGGGCATGACCACTATCAGAATTGAGGAGATTCTTTATCAGCCTGAGGCTGCGGGCGATTATACACTGTAAATACTGTTTTGCAACTCCTGGTCCTGAATCGGTTTTCATCAATTTTCCGGAATCATTCGTCAATTTGAGGAAAAGTGCAATGTAACAAAATTTCATGCCAAAACAAAATGTAATACATTGAATGTCAGATGTATAAAATCCACCATGATGTGACCGCCCGGGATTTTTTTGTTTTGTATATCAATATCTTAAAGTATTTGATGAACGTACTTTAATCAAAGGTAAATACTACTTAAGGATAAATATTCCTGCGGAATACTTTGACAAAAGGAAGATAAACTGACCTTAAAAGCCTATTTTACTGACATTTGCTTATTGACATTTCTATCCGGGAACAGTATTTTTACATTGTGATATTAAGCTGTGAAAAGATGAAAAAAAAATCATTTGTTCAGTATTGCAGAATTTCATTTTTGGCACTGGTTTTTATTTCTTTTTCGGGAATCTGTACCGCTCCGGTCATTGGGTATCGTGCCAAAATGGAAAATTTCCGGAAGCTATCGGAATTTGTTAGCAGAGAACATTATAAATCTGAATTTACCAGGTTTATAAAAGATCTTGGAAAGAGTGAATCTGGGAATAACTGGCAATCAGTTAATCTGATAGGTTGCTTCGGTGAATGGCAGTTTGCTGAAAAAACATTGCATTATCTCGGTCATAAGCATATAACAACACGAAAATTTAAAAAAGACCCTTCAGTTTTTCCGCCTGATCTTCAGCTTCAGGCACTGAAATCGCTTATCAGGGTGAATCTAATCTCACTGAAGGATTATGAGAGGTTTGCAGGGGACACAATACGGGGTGTTGTTATTAGCAGGTCGGGAATGATTGCGGCATCCCATCTGGGCGGGGCCAGGTCACTTAAATTATTTCTCAATTCAAAGGGAAAAATCAACAAGGCGGATGTTCTTGGTACTTCCATAGCTGACTACCTGTGGAAATTCAGCTATTATGACCTGGATTCATTTGACCGTTATGTTCTTTATAGTGAACAGATGGTTTTTACCGCCGGAAAGATAACTTTCGGGAAATCACACCAGAATAATAACTGATATTGTTTATTGTCCGGATGAGGACAGGTTTTCAAGTTTCCTGAAAGAAACTGTTAAACCTTTTATTACTGCCGAACTTAAGCCCTGATGTTCCATTTCATTTAATCCCGATATGGTAATACCCTGGGGTGTGGTAACCTTGTCAATCTCCCTTTCCGGATGGTTTCCGGTTTCAATGATAAGCCTGGCTGCTCCCCGGACCGTCTGTGCCGTAATCATCTGAGACATTTCTGCATTGAAACCTATCTCAATCCCTCCCTGTGACATTGCGCGCATGAATCTTAAGGCAAATGCAATGCCGCATGCTCCGATAACTGTTGCAGCATCCATCAGTTCTTCGGGAACCGGAATGGTCTTTCCCATTTTGTCAAACAAGGAGCAAACATTTTTCTTCTGATCCTCTTTCATGTTCCGGAAAGACATACAGGTCATTGATTCACAAATCTCAATTGCTGTATTCGGCATTATTCTCACATTAGGCAGGGAGCCAAAGGCAGCTTCAATATTTTCATGGCTGATTCCCGTAATAGTTGAAACCAGAATATGTTCTGAAGTGAGACAGTCTTTTATCTCGTCAGCAAGTGCTTTAAACTGTTGGGGCTTGACAGTCATGATAATTATCTGTGAGTGATCAATGGCTTCACTGTTGTTTTCTGTCACCGTGAATCCGTTCTTTTGAAGGAATGAGATTCTGGATCCGCGTTTTTCAGTCAGGATAATTTCATCAGCTGTATACTGACCTGATTTTATAAGTCCCCTTGCCAGTGAAGTACCGATATTCCCGCCTCCGAGGACGGCAATTTTATATTTTTTCATTTTTCTGAAATAAGAAGACGAAGATAATTAAAAACTATATTTACCCTCAGGAATTAAAAGCAATGTTTTATGAAATTCAAATTTTTACTGACGTTTCTGGCTTTATCATCAATAAGCTTTTCTGTTTCCGCACAGCAGACTGCGAATAAGTCTGAACGTGAAGAATGGTTCATGGACATGGGATTCGGTATGTTCATTCACTGGAGTATGGACTCCCAGGTTGGAGTCGTTATAAGTCATTCAATGGCAGGCGCATCAGAGGATTATCTTTCCAGGTTTGAGAATGATCTGCCGGCTGTTTTCAATCCAAAAAAGTTTGATCCCGATGAATGGGCTGTTCTTGCAAAACTTGCCGGAATGAAATATGTTGTATTTACATCAAAGCATCATTCGGGATTTTGTATGTGGGATACAAAAACAACACAGTTCAACATCATGAATACTCCCTTCGGACGTGATGCAATGAAAGAGGTACTTGATGCATTCCGCAGGAGGGGAATTGCCACGGGATTATACTTTTCCCCCGAGGATTTCCATTATTTCCGGAAAAACAATATTCC
>JAAYKX010000232.1 GCA_012522155.1 Bacteroidales bacterium | reverse complement strand
TTCCTCCAGGCATATTCACCCGTCAGCATTGAATAACGCGAAGGAGTGCTTGTTGCAGATGTGGAATGGGCATTCGTAAACAATAAACCATTATCCGCCACCCCGTCAATATTCGGGGTACTCAGACTTGTTGCACCGTAACAGCTTATATCACCGTAGCCGAGATCATCCGCATAAATAATAACAATATTGGGAAGCCCGGCCTGCCGCTGGCATCCCGGATATGCAGAACTTAATGCTGCAATGCCCAGAGCACCGATCATCAATTGATTTGGGGAAGAGATCTTTTTCATAACAATCTTATTAATGTAACGCTTGCTAAATATTGAAACAGGTAATTGACAGGGCTTCCTGAATTATTTATTTACTGCTTCAAAGGCGAAGGGGAAAACAGGGGAAGGCTCATGGGCTTCCTTCATAATTTCTTCCATTTTTCTGACAATTTCAGGATGTGAATCTGCCAGATTATCTGCCTCTCCGGTATCGGCTGAAAGGTCATATAATTCAGTTCTGGCCCGGGAGCTGCTGTTGACATTAAGCCTCACCGCCTTCCAGTCGCCCATCCTTACAGCCATTTTCCCGCCTTGCTCGTGAAATTCCCAGTACAGATATTTATGATCCCTTTGTTTCCCTTTTCCCAGGAGTGTGGGAAGGAATGATATCCCGTCAATCTTTTCCGGTATTTCCGCTTCTGTTATTTCAGCAAATGTCGGCATCAGGTCCCAGAAGGCAGAGATATGATCGGTTCTTGAGCCTTCCTTTATCTTTCCGGGCCATTTAACCAGGAGGGGACTCCTGATACCTCCTTCATACATATCCCGCTTATACCCTTTCAGTCCCCCGCCACTGTTGAAATAGTCCGGATCTGCACCTCCTTCCTGGTGGGGTCCGTTGTCAGAAGCAAAAAGCACAATGGTATTCTTTTCAATTCCCAGCTCGCTGAGCTTTGCCAGCAGTTCGCCCACATAATCATCAAGCTGTTTTATCATGGCTGCAAAAGCTGCATGTGATTCGGGCTGGGACCCATAGGGCCCAAGTCTGAAATCAGGCCCGCTGTCTGTTCCTTCATAGGATTTCTCCGGATCGAATTTCCCCCTGTACATTTCCATGTATTCCTCTTTAGCAAATAATTCGGCATGGGGAATGGTGGTGGCATAAAAAAGAAAAAAAGGAGTTTCCCTGTTTGCCTCCATAAAGTGAACGGCAGCTTCATGGATCAGATCCGCACTGTAGGTACCCGTCCTGCCACTGTCATTTTCATGGAGAAGAATCTTTTCATGGTTGTGCCACAAATGACCGGGATAGTAGTTATGCGCCAGACGCTGGCAGTTGTAACCAAAAAAATCATCAATGCCCTGCTTTGCCGGGTCACCTTCAGTATCAATATATCCAAGTCCCCATTTTCCATATGCACCTGTTGCATACCCTTTTGTTTTTAACATCTTCCCGATGGTAAATGCATCAGCCGGCAGGGGCCACTGACCTTCAGGTTCCCACTCCCTGTTGCCCCTGATGGGTGTGTGACCTGTATGCAGCCCGGTCATTAGAGAAGACCTTGAGGGGGCGGAGACGGTGCATCCCGCATAATGCTGGGTGAACAACATGCCGTCACGGGCAAGCCTGTCAATATTCGGTGTTGAAAAATTCTCCTGTCCGTAACAGCTCAGATCACCATAACCCAGATCATCTGCCAGGATAAAAACGATATTTGGAAGAGCTTTCTCCTTCTGGGAACAGGATACTGCTGCCATTGATGCAAGAAACGAAAAGAAAAGCCTATTATTCATGATATAGTCAGGTTATTATCAGTATTCCGAATATAAGAAAAAGTATCAGCCAGAGAATTATTTTCAGGTCATCAAATTCATCCGTGTCCATTTTTTCAGGTTGATGGTTTAAGTTGAAGGTTCGTCAGCAATAAAATTAAAATAATTTAAGGAAATAAAGTATAAAATCCGTTTTATATGCAGTAATCTGCTTTGATTTATCCATATCCATGTCTGTGTCTGTCTCCTGCAGAAAATCTTAAAATATCTTAAATCGCTCATAATATATATGCTTTCCGGGCTGTGAGCGTTTATTATTCAGCTTTTCTTATATTGCAACATTTGAAAAAGCAATACAGACAGACATAACACATCCATTGCCGGACGCCGGAATTAAATACATATTCCGGAAGGCCATGGTTATGTTTTCTGCCTGAAACTTGATATTATTTTGGCCGGAGATGGGAGCGGGAAAACAAAATATACTTATTATCATTATTGCTGCAGTTCTGTCCGCAGCCCTTCTGGTATGGTGGATAGCAGAAGACCATTATCCTTCGGAAATGATAGTCCGTGTTCCGGGAATGGATAACAGGCCGGAAACAGAACCCAGGTCAGATTCCGTGGTCATCGGTGAATTTTTTGACAGCCTTAACAGTTTTGATGAATACGTTCCGGGTAACTGGCCCAGATTTCGGGGAGCCCGTTTCGACAATATATGCAGGGACACCTTTGCGCTTGCAGAAATATGGGATTCGGCCGGTCCTCCGGTGGCCTGGAAAGCAGTACTGGGAGAAGGCTATGCCGGACCGGCTGTATGGAACGGACGTGTTTATATTATGGATTATAATGAAAGACGAAAAGCAGATATGCTGAGATGTTTTTCCCTTAAGTCCGGGACAGAGCTCTGGAGAAGATGGTATTATGTGGATATCAAGCGAAACCACGGTTACTCGCGTACAATACCTGCAATTACGGATAAATACCTGTTAACGATTGGTCCGCGTTCCCATGTAATGTGTCTCGACCCGCTCAGCGGAGATCTTAAATGGAGCCTTGACATGGAAAGGGAATTTGAGATTCCGGGAAAGACAAAGGGCAGAATTACTCCGGATTTTTACACCGGCCAGTGTCCGCTCATTGACGATGGTGTAGCAGTACTGGCACCGGGCGGAAAAGCACTGATGACAGGTATTGACTGTGAAAGTGGTGAAATATTATGGATGACCCCCAATCCCGACACTCTCAGGATGTCGCACTGCTCCATTATCCCGATGACGATACACGGAAAAAAAATGTACGTATATAACGCAATAGGCGGTGTTTGTGGCGTCTCAGCCGAAGACGGGGATAAGGGAAAACTGCTTTGGCAGACTACAAAATGGAATCCACTGACAGTGGCTGCATCTCCTGTTTTTTTGAAAGACAATGAGATAGCTGTGTTTGGAAGCTACGGAGCCGGAGGAGCCAGGATAAAAATCAGTTTCGACGGGACAGGGTATTCAGCATCAGTGCTTGAAAGCCATAAAGCCATGGAGGGATTGTCAAGTGATCAGCAGACCCCCGTTATAACAGGAGATCATATATGGTCTGTGCTGCCCGAAAATGCCGGTCCCCTGAAAAGGCAGCTTGTCTGTTATCACGTATCAGATCTAAGGCAGCCGGTATGGACCAGCGGAAAGGATAACAGGTACGGACGGGGCCTGGGACCATATGTCGTTAAGGAAGATAAAATGTTCCTTATGGATGATGATGCAACCCTGTTTCTCTTCAGACTTGAGGAAGCTTCTGCTTCACTGATTGCCAGGTATAATATCTTTGATGGCATAGAAGCATGGGGACCGATGGCTATTGCAGGCAACTACCTTATTCTGAGGGATGCAAGAAATCTTATTTGTTTGATGATTGGAAAAAACACTTCATGATGAACAAAAAAATATATGCAGTAATATCATTACTGATAATACTGACCTTTATTGCCTACATTGTTTATGACTCCGTTACGCCGGAAAAAATCCCGGAATCCGGGGAAATAGCTGCAGGGCTGACAGATCTTCCTGACGGGTGGCGGACAGAAAAGGAACTTGCTATCACTGACGGACAGCTGCTGTCAGTTGCAGTATCCGGAAAAGGAAACCTCTATCTTGGAGGCAAATCGTTTCTTGCCTGTTACAATAATTCACTGGTCCTGCTCTGGAGAATTGAAATGCCGGATAAAATCACTGCCGTATCAGTTTGCGGAGATACTGTATATGCTGCATCAGAAAATATTATTCACCTTGTGAACAATGAGGGGAAGATGATCACGGAATGGGGTCCTTATGAATCCCGGAGCCTGATCACCTCCATCTCCGCCACCGGAAAAAATATAGGCTTTGCAGATTCAGGAAACAAAAGAATATTCATCCTTGACAGAACGGGCGAAGTGGTGTCAATGGCAGGACATTCCGGCAACAAATTTGTTATACCCAGTCCCTATTTCGATGTTGCACTATCGGATGACGGATTCTTTTATGCGGCAAATACAGGATACAGGAGAATTGAAACATGGACTCTTGAAGGATTGAAGAAGGGACAGTTCGGGGAAGCAGGCACAGCTCCGGAAGCTTTCTGTGGTTGCTGCAATCCTGCACATTTTGCACTGATACCACAGGGCTTCGTTACTGCTGAAAAAGGCATCAACAGGATCAAGATACTTGATCACCAGGGTGCTTTTGTTGAATATGTATCATCACGTAATACCTTTACCCCGTCGGTCCCCCTGGATATCGCTTCTGCTGACGGAAAGACGATCTATGCGGCAAACCCGGATGACTCAAAGCTGTATGTGTTTAAAAGAATGGACGAAACGGGCTGAACCAGGGTTTAATGGCAGCTTACTGCACTATATATATGTAATATGGGTACATTATTTACAAGAAAGGAATTTTTCAGGAAAATTGTCAGATTTTTTATGGCTGGTATTCTGGCCCTTATTGCTGCCGGTCTTGGCAGCAGAATTGTATTGGATCAAAATTGCACGGATTGTCCCTACCCTGGAAAATGCCTGGGAAAAACAGACTGTGAGGAATACGGAAACAGGGTAAAAAAAAGCGCAGAAACAAAGCGGAAGTTCCTGACGGGAGATATTCCGCAGTATAACTGACTGAAGAACGACACGACTCACTTGTGTACCCTGAAAACCTGCTGGTAAACGACTGAGTAACCAAAGGACTGAATGACTGAACGACTGAACGATAAAATGACTGAACAGAAAAACAAATACAGGAGCAGAAGGGATTTTGTAAACAAAACGGGAAAGATATTGCTTACAGCTCCGCTTGCTGTGTTGCCTCTGTCACTTTCCCGGAAAACAACCGCTTCGGGTTATGTATGGCAGATCGATCCTTTTAAATGCACCCAATGTGGTCAGTGCAAGACCAATTGTGTAAAAACCCCGTCAGCCGTAAAATGTTACCACGCATATGTTATGTGCGGATATTGTGATCTCTGCGGCGGCTATCTGCGGCAGGGAGTGAGGACAATCAGCACGGGCGCAGAAAATCAGCTTTGTCCCACAGGAGCCATAACCAGAAGCTACGTGGAGGAACCATATTTTGAGTACACCATAAATGAAGATCTGTGTGATGCCTGTGGAAAATGCGTAAAGGGCTGCATCGATTTTGGCAACGGATCATTATATCTGCAGATAAACCAAAAGCTTTGCAATAACTGCAATGACTGTCTCATTGCCCGGAAATGTCCCTCGGATGCAATATCCCGGGTACCGGCAAACCGGCAGTATATCCATAAGGCTGACGGTCCCCCGGAGGCGGGATCCTGAATCTTAAACACCCGGACTGTAATACTAGAGATGCTGAAAAAACTGATACCATATATATTTGTTCTGATTTTCCTGGGCTGGCATTCGGATCTCAGCGGACAGGACAGGTTTCCCAGACCGGAATTTGAATCTGAATACAGCTATCCTGAACAGCAGATTCCCCTGCAACGATCCTATTTGCGGAATTATGTTGATGTGA
>JAAYKX010000231.1 GCA_012522155.1 Bacteroidales bacterium | reverse complement strand
GGTGAATGAAAAATTTTTGATCCATGCCAGGGTGTCATTACAGGCAAGATATAATCCGCATCTTTCGGGATTATACAATGACAGGCACTGAAGCGATAATCCCGGGTAAGTCCACTCATATCTGCCGCTTCCGCCACCGGCAGCCAGACTCTCCCTGGGATTTTTCGTTATCTGTCCCATCCACTGGGGAACAGCGAGATACTCCTCTCCTGCTTCCCTCAGTCCGCTCAGTCTGGGATAATTAAGCTGCCTGATCTCTTTCCTGCCGGGATTCCTGACCGTAATATCCCAATATGACAGGGCCCTGCTGCTGTCAAGACAGATCCTGGCTTCTACTTCAAGTTTTCTTATTCCGGGATTTCCGAATTTTTTCCATTTCAGTATCAGGGTACGGGAATCCGGTTTTGAACAGCGGAATTTACCTGCATCACCGGCATTAATTGTTTCACCGCCGGCAGCTTCAGTGAATTCAATTTCCCAGGGAAACCCGGAAGAAACATTTGGGTCAAGCCATTCCCAGCTACCGGAAATATCCATAAAGCTGACCAACGACCCGGTCCGGGAACTGAAAGCAATACTCATGACTCCGTTGTCAATCTCCGCTATTCCGCTGTCATTACTGTTTTTCCTGCATGACAAAGCGGTAATCATGAGACACAGGGACAATAAAACAAGATTTCCCGTACGATATTTTTTCATTCGATGCAATTATATGAGGGTGAGTTAATTACTTAATCATCATTTAATTATTGAATCGGCCGTTGTCAGGTTTAAGACCAGCAAGGCATTCGTTTTCAATTTAATGTTTTATATCTCCGGAAGGCTGTCATTACATTATATTTTTTATTTTTAATTTTCAAATGCTTCAATTCTTTTATTACAGAATTACGAGCCTGGTCCTTATTCAATTCAGTGCTAATATAATATCAGCATCGGACAGTATGGCAAAACCTTATAAAAACAATCTGACAAAACCTTCATGATACAAACACGCAAAAGAACATGAAACTTAAAAGAAAATACAAAAACCTGTTAGTGATCACTTTCCTGCTAATAACAGCAGCCCCTTCTTTCCGGCCGGTTCATGCACAGCCAACAGACCCCGAGGGCTTTCACATACTGAAAAAAGGCAGTTCCCGGAAATTTTTCCGCTATCGCCCAGGCTCTCCGGTAATTATCAGCGGACACCGCGGAGGAAGGGAAATGGGATATCCCGAAAACAGCCTGGAGGGCTTCAGGAATGTTCTCCGGCAGATGCCCGCCTTCTTTGAAATTGATCCGCGGCTCACCAAAGACAGTGTGATTGTGCTTATGCATGATGCCAGCCTTGACAGAACCACAACTGCGAAAGGCAATCTGAATGAATACAGCTATGAACAGCTCAGGGATGTCCGGCTCAGGGATTTTTCCGGCAACCCGACAGCCTTTTCAATTCCCACCCTTGAAGAAGTGATAGTATGGAGCAGGGGCAGAACGGTTGTCAATCTCGACCGGAAAGACGTACCCCCGGAAATGATCGTCGAACTTGTAAAAAGACTCAGGGCATCCGGACATGTGATGCTTACCGTTCATAACGGAGCCCAGGCAAAATACTACCATGAAAACCTGCCGAAGGCGATGCTTTCGGCATTTGTCCGTACAATGAAGGAATACGAGGATATTGCCTCTTCAGGTGTTCCCTGGAAAAAGATGATTGCCTATGTAGGCCCTGCGATTACCACGGAAAACGCTGAGTTAATCAGCCTCCTGCATTCCAGGGGAGTCAGATGCATGATTTCGGTTGCTCCCACGCACGACAGCCTGCCGTCAGCCGAAGAACGCAGGAAAGGTTATCTGCAGGAACTGGCCCGTAATCCGGATATTATAGAAACCGACCTCCCTGTGGAGGTATGGAATATCATCAGTGATAAGCAATCCAGCAATTTCTGAACCACTGCTTAGCCTTTCAGTTTCTGAATCACAGATTAATCCCCCTGTTTCTTAATCACGCTTAAGTTCTTAATCACTACTCAAGCCAGTAGTAACATTATCCCCTCCTCCCCGGGGGGCGGGTATCCAGGGATCAGCATGGCACATATCCTGCCGGAATCCGGTCAGCTGCAATCAGTATATCAGGCAAAGCAAAAGGACCTATTCAATCTTCACTGTATTTATATCAATCCCGAGTGCATCCGCTACGCCTTTCCCATAAACCGGATCGGCCTTGTAGCAGTTTACAATATGCCTTTCCTGAATAAATTTTTCAGCCCCGCCCACTTCTGCGGCGGTGTTGCAGAACAGCCGCTTCTGCTCTCCGGGAGACATCAGCCGGAAGAGATTGCCCGTCTGGCTGTAGTAATCATCATCATCTTCCCTGAAATTATAATGATCTGCATCTCCCGACAATTTCATGGGTGGTTCGGTATATTCCCTGCTTTCTTCCCATTGCCCGTAGCTGTTCGGAAAATAATGAATGGTGGAACCTTCGTTGCCGTCCACACGCATTGACCCGTCCCGGTGATGATTATGGAAGGGGCATCTTGGTTTGTTGACAGGAATCTGGTAATAATTCACTCCCAGACGGTAACGCTGTGCATCACCGTATGAAAACAGGCGTGCCTGCAGCATCCTGTCGGGTGAAAACCCTATTCCCGGAACAACATCCGCGGGATTGAAAGCAGCCTGTTCAACATCCGCAAAGTAATTTTCCGGATTCCTGTTTAACTCCAGTACCCCCACGTCCATCAGGGGATAAGCGCCATGCGGCCATACCTTGGTCAGATCAAAGGGATTAAAGGGACATTTTTCTGCCTGCTCCTCAGTCATTACCTGGATTTTCATCCGCCACCGCGGAAAATCACCCTTTTCAATTGCATTGTACAGATCTCTCTGATGACTTTCACGGTCCTTTGCAATAATTGCAGCAGCCTCTTCATTGGTAAGATATTCAATTCCCTGTTCTGTTTTAAAATGGAATTTCACCCAGATACGCTCATTATCTGCATTAATAAAACTGAATGCATGACTGCCATAGCCGTTCATATGACGGTAGGATTTCGGAATACCCCTGTCACTCATTGTAATGGTGACCTGGTGCAATGACTCCGGTAAGAGTGTCCAGAAATCCCAGTTATGATTGGCACTTCTGAGATTCGTTCTCGGATCCCTCTTTACAGCCTTGTTCAAATCAGGAAACCTGTAGGGATCCCTCAGAAAGAAAACGGGTGTATTGTTTCCCGCCAGATCCCAGTTACCTTCTTCAGTATAAAATTTTATCGCGAAACCACGGATATCACGTTCAGCATCAGCAGCCCCCCTTTCCCCGGCAACCGTGGAAAAACGAACAAACACTTCTGTTTCCTTTCCTATCTCCGAAAACAGCTTTGCTTTTGTATACCTGGTAATATCATGTGTTACAGTAAATTTTCCAAATGCTCCCGAGCCCTTGGCATGCATTCTCCTCTCCGGAATCACTTCCCGGTCAAAATGTGCAAGTTTCTCCAGGAACCAATAGTCCTCCATTAACATTGGTCCTCTTTTACCGGCAGTTTTTACATCCTGATTGTCTGCAATCGGCCTGCCTGATGTCGATGTCAGTTTTTTCTTTTTCTCAGCCATGATTCTTTGGATTTAGTTTTGTTAAAAATAAACATTATCCTGTTTATAAAAACGATTTTCCTTCCCTGCTTTTGTTTTCATCAAGAAATAACTTCATTTTCATGTTTTATTCCGGATATGGAAGCAGCATTTCAAATACCTGAACCTTTTCTTTTCAGTCCCCTGAAACATTATCTTCCATATATCAGGGAATATGCGGAAAGGAAGGCAGAAAAGGAAGGCTATCCTGGTTCTCCGGAATTTCTCAGGGAGCTTAAACATATCGGATCATGTGTAATGGATATCTACAGGGGCAGTCTGTCACCGGATCATATTTTCCGCGAAATCAGGGATTTTCTTCTTTCCCGGGGAACCGCCGGAAAGAAAGCCTATGGCAGATGGACAGGAAAGAGTTACAGCAGTTACAGGATAATAAAGTTGTCTGACAATTCGGAATGGATCCTGAAATATAATGAAGATGACAGCAGGTATGTTCACATTTTTCCCTCACGTTCTGGCCCTTACACCTTCAGGGTAAAGGCCAACACCCTGAAATCAGCACTGCTCTACCAGGTACTTGTCGGCAGGGATTATATTTCAGGGGAGGACCTGAACAGGGCAAGGCATCCGGCAGGATTGTCACCGGTAAAAAGTATTGAAGATGCACGGGCAATAACGGAAATGATAGAAATGTTAAGGGATTAATGTTCAGACAAGGAAAAATACTGTTTCCAAACCACCGTCATTCAAAGGAAATAAAAAACCTTAAACACTGAAAGGCTGATCAGAACAGAAAATTTACTAATTTTACATATCTGAATCTGCATACCAATGGACCATACCGAAAGTTTAAAGAATCTTGTAATCGCTCCTTACATAATCAAAGCCACCGCACTGATAGGCAAGAGCAGAAATGTCGGCGGCAACCAGTTCCGGCACGCGTTGGCCACTCTGGGTATTTTGCTGGATTACAAATATTTTGACAATTATGTCCTCCTCAAGGCTTCTGTGATCCATGATCTGTTTGAGGATATTCCTGAAACGAATGAGGATGAGATCCGGAGTATCGACTCCCAGGCCAGCATGGTGGTGGATCTCGTTCTTGAGGTAACACGGCCCGCGGATATGTCAAAGGTTGATTATCTCAGGCGCATTCTTGAACATGGCTCAATAAATGCCAGGATACTGAAATCTGCCGACAGGATATCAAACCTCACTGACCTCCATCGTGCCCAGTATTCCAGAAAAGCAATGGGCGAATATCTTGATATGACCGAAGAATGGGTGTTGCCGATGGCCGACAGTGTAAACCCTGATATGGCAATAGAACTGCGAGATCTCATCCATAAACGAAGGGAACAGCTGAGTCTTTTTAAATATCCGGGCCTGCTGCAGCTGTAAAGTAATTTCTACCAGCCGTGTAGCTGATGATAAAAACGCAACTGTATGCTTAACTGATAATTGCGTTTAGGTTGTTGTGATCCCGGAGAGACTCGAACTCTCAACCAACAGAACCGGAATCTGTCATTCTATCCATTGAACTACGGGACCATATTTTGGGCTATAAAAATATAACCAAAAAGCGGCTTAAACAATAATCCCGCAAGGTTATTCCCAAAGATTTCATATTTTCGCAGTCCGGTTAAAACCCGAAAGCCCGGAGCCGGAAAAAGCAAAGCCGGTTTTTCAATCCATAATCACCTAATTAACAAATCGTATAATGTACTACAATTTTCACGATATAGAAAAGAAGTGGCAGAAATACTGGGAGGATAATAAAACATTTAAAACTCCGGATGATTTTTCAAATCCTAAAAAATGCTATATACTCGACATGTTTCCCTATCCTTCCGGAGCAGGTCTGCATGTCGGTCATCCCGAAGGATATACTGCAACTGACATAATAAGCAGGTACAAGAGAATGAAAGGATTCAACGTACTGCACCCCATGGGCTGGGATGCTTTCGGGCTTCCGGCGGAACAGTATGCAATCCAGACAGGTACACATCCTGCTATTACAACAAAAGAAAACTGTGACACTTTCAGGAGACAGATAAAGGAACTGGGATTAAGTTACGACTGGGACAGGGAAATAAATACTACTGACCCGAAGTATTTCAAATGGACACAATGGATATTCATTCAGTTGTTTAACACCTGGTTTGATGAAGATCTTCAGAAAGGCCGGCCGGTTTCTGAACTGCCCGTTCCGGAAGATATTATTAAATCGGGGGAGGCTGCCGTGAGAGAATATGTGGACTCACGCAGACTGGCCTATTATGACAATGCAATGGTATGGTGGTGTCCCGACTGCAGAATAGTATGCTCCAACGAGGAGGTTCTCTTTGACGGTTCTCACGAAAAATGCGGAAATCCGGTTGAGAAAAAGAATCTGAAACAATGGATGCTCAGGATACCGCTTTATGCAGAAAGATTACTCAAAGGAATAGACGGACTTGACTGGCCGGAAGGTATAAAGGAGATGCAGAGAAACTGGATAGGCCGTTCAACGGGGGCTGAAGTGGATTTCAGGCTTGACGGCCTGGAAGAAAGTCTCAGGGTTTTTACCACACGTCCCGATACTCTGTTCGGTGCCACATATATGGTGATTGCTCCCGAACATCCCCTTACAAGAAAGATCACAACGAAAAGCCACCGGGAAAGTGTTGATAATTATATTAAGGCTGCTTCCCTTAAATCTGATCTTGACCGTACTGATCTTGCAAAGGAAAAAACCGGGGTCTTTACCGGAAGATACGCCATAAATCCCGTGAACCGTGAGAAAATACCCGTTTGGGTTGCCGATTATGTCCTGACGGGATACGGCACCGGTGCCATCATGGCCGTTCCTGCCCATGATAACCGCGACTTTGAGTTTGCGGAAAAATTCAATATCCCGGTCATCTGTATTCTCGATCCGGATATTACTGACCCCGAACAGAAGAAAAAAATAACCGAAGGAAGGGAAGCCTGGACCGGGGATGGAAGATATATCAACTCGGCAGACACGAATACCGGAATTGATATTAATGGTCTCAACATGGAAGCCGGTATTGCACGGATGACACAATGGCTTGAATCCGAAAATCTTGGAAGTGCAAAAGTAAACTACAAGCTTCGCGACTGGCTTTTCAGCCGCCAGAGATACTGGGGGGAACCATTTCCTGTCATTCACTGGGAAGACGGTGAGATAAGCGTTATGGACGAGAAAGATCTGCCCCTTGAACTGCCTGAACTGGAAAAATATCTCCCCGGTGACTCGGGAGAGTCACCACTGGCCAATGCAGGCGGCTGGCTGGAAGTCAGGGATAAAAACGGCAGGAAGGGAAGACGGGAAACCAATACAATGCCTCAGTGGGCAGGATCATGCTGGTACTATCTCCGCTTTATAGATCCTCATAATGACAGGCAGATCTTTGATCCTGAAAAAGAAAAATACTGGATGCCTGTGGACATCTACATAGGCGGTGCCGAACATGCTGTACTGCATCTGCTCTACAGCCGCTTCTGGCACAAGGTACTCTATGACCTGGGTATTGTCTCGACCGATGAACCCTACCGTAAACTGTTCAACCAGGGAATGATTCTTGCCTATGCCTATGAAAACGAAACGGGAGCCAGGATTGCTGCAGACATGGTTACGGAACGCGGTGGAAAATTCTACCATACCGAAACCGGGACCGAAGTAAAACAGATTATTGCAAAAATGTCAAAATCACTGAAAAATGTGGTTAATCCTGACGATGTGGTTTTAAAATACGGGGCTGATTCACTCAGGCTCTACGAAATGTTTATGGGACCGCTGGAGGTTACAAAACCCTGGGATGAGAAGGGAGTAAAAGGAGTATTTAATTTCCTCACACGGGTATTCCGCTTTTTTACAGAAAATGCAAATATCAGCACGGGCAGCGATGAAGATCCTGAAATACTGAAAAAACTGCATCAGACAATCAAAAAAGTTGAGACAGACATAGAAAATCTGCGTTTTAACACAGCTATCTCAGCCATGATGATCTTTTTAAACCTTGCCACAAAAAAAGGAAAGGTGAACTCCGAAACTGCCGGGATATTTGCCAGAATACTATCCCCCTTCGCACCCCATCTTGGTGAGGAGTTGTGGAGCATGTTCGGAAACGGTGAATCAATTGCCTACCAGCCATGGCCGGAAGTGAACGAAGAATACCTCAGGGAGGAAGTCTATGAATACCCTGTATCGTTCAACGGCAAGCTCCGCTTCAGGATAGAACTTCCCCTCAGCATGGACAAAGAAGAAATAATAGAAAAAGTGGTTTCGGACGAAAGAGCAAAAAAATGGCTTGAAACAGGTACACTGACAAATGTGGTAGTGGTACCGAAGCGCATAATAAATATCGTTCTCAAAAATTAAAGAGCTGCAGAATGTCAGGTGTTTTCAAAACAATAATCATTATTTCACTGGTCCTTGCAGTCAGTTCGTGTGCAGGACCGGAAAAGGAAAAAGAGCCTTCCCCCGGAATGGAAACGGAAATATCCCGTGCTCCGGCAGATACAGCTGGCAGCCAGGCCCCTGTACTCCTTTACGGAATACCGGCTGATTCATTTAATGTAATCACCGGAAAGATCCGCCGAAACGGATTCCTTTCGCAGATCCTGCCCGAATATGGTATAGGCCTGAGGGAAATTGAAGAGCTGGTAAGAAATTCCTCAGATATTTTTGACGTAAGAAAAATAAGGGCCGGAAACAGTTATTTTATTTTATGTGATAACGATTCCGCAGGAAAAGCAAAATACCTGATATACGAACATGACCCTGCCCTGAGCTATATATTCAGTTTCAATGATTCGCTGAATATCACTCCTTACAGGAAAGAGGTCATTAAAATAATAAAATACTCCTCCGGCACCGTGGAAACATCTCTCTGGGAAGCCATGGTCAGCGAAAGCCTTAATCCTCTTCTGGCAATTTCACTTTCAGAGATCTTTGCATGGACGGTGGATTTTTTCGGACTTCAGAAAGGAGACCATTTCAAGGTGATTTATGAGGAACTCTTCATCGGAGATAAATCACAGGGCATCGGAAGGATATTCGGAGCCCAGTTTACATGGGCCGGGAAAACCACCAATGCTATACCATTTGTTCAGAACGGTGTTGAAAGCTATTACGACAGTGAAGGCAACAGTCTGAGAAAGGCATTCCTGAAAGCCCCTCTCCGGTTTACAAGAATAAGTTCACGCTTTTCACCCTCAAGGCTCCATCCCATTCTCCGGATACGCAGACCGCATTACGGAGTGGATTACGCTGCACCGGCCGGTACACCCGTCCATGCCGTAGGTGACGGAAGAGTCGTGTCTGCCACAACAGAAGGTGCTTCGGGGAGAATGGTCAGAATAGTCCATAACAGTGTTTATTCAACGGCATACCTGCATCTGAGCAGGTTCGGACCGGGGATAGCAGCTGGTGTATCCGTAAAACAGGGAGATGTAATAGGATATGTCGGAAGCACAGGTCTGTCAACCGGCCCCCATCTGGATTTCAGATTCTATAAAAACGGCTCGCCTGTTGATCCGCTGAAGGTAGAAGCCCCGCCAACAGAACCCGTGCTAAGCGAAAACACGGAGAGATTCGAAAAAGTAAAAATGGTAATGGAAAGTCTTATTCAGACTTTCTGATAATTATGGCAGCTTACTCACCAGATCCTCAATAACCCCGGGAAAATATCTGTATTCCAGTTCATGAATTTTATGCGCAAGCGTTTCTGCAGTGTCATCCGCTTCAACCCTGCACCTTGCCTGAAAAATGATATCACCCTCGTCATACCTGTTGTTCACATAGTGAATACTGATACCCGATTCCTTTTCACGGCCTTCAATCACGGCCCTGTGTACTCTGTCGCCATACATACCCCTGCCTCCGTACAATGGCAGTAATGCAGGATGAATATTAATAATACGACCCCTGTACTTTTCAATAATATCCCCGGGAACAAGCCATAAAAAACCTGCCAGAACTATAAAATCAATATTGTTTTCCTGAAGGATCCCGGTCACGCGGCCTGATCCGTAAAAATCACTGCGTTCGAAAAAAAAAGTTCTTACCGAAAGAGCCTCTGCCCTTTTAAGTACGTATGCATCACTGCGGTTTGATAAAACAAGAACAACCCTGGCACAATCCCTGTTCGAAAAATACCTGATTATGTTTTCAGCATTTGTGCCACTGCCCGATGCAAATATTGCTATATTTTTCATTATAAGATATTTATCCTAAATTACAAAAAAAAACACGGGATATACAATATTAAGTTTATGATATTAATTATCAGCCCTTTAAGCTTATACTTAAATAAAAACATCAAAATCATTTGAAATTTAACCTACAAATATATTTCTTTGCATGGTTTATAACTTAATACTAATTAAAATTTAAGATTATGTCTGACATTGCCACAAGAGTAAAAGAGATTATTGTTGACAAACTCGGAGTTGATGAATCAGAAGTAACTCCCGAAGCAAGTTTCACTAATGATCTGGGAGCAGATTCTCTTGATACTGTTGAACTGATCATGGAATTTGAAAAGGAATTCAACATAGGGATTCCGGACGATCAGGCTGAAACCATTAGCACCGTGGGAGATGCAATAAAGTATATCGAGGAAAATGCAAAATGATTTTGCATTGAAAATTTTCCTTTTATGAAAAGAGTTGTAATAACCGGGCTTGGAGCAATAACTCCGCTTGGGGCAAATCTGCATGAATACTGGGAAGGATTGAGACAGGGAGTCAGCGGAGCGGGAATGATAACCCGCTTCGATACTGAAAAGTTCAAGACCAGGTTTGCCTGTGAAGTCAAAGGATATGACTCTTTAAATTATTTTAACAGAAAAGAGGCCAATAAAATGGACCTCTATACACAATTCGCCCATATTTCCTCGGACGAGGCGATTACAGACTCAGGAATTGACCTGGATGCAATAAACAGGGAGCGCATCGGAGTGATCTGGTCATCGGGAATAGGAGGTATTCAGACCTTCTATGAGCAGATCAGGAATTATGTCCTGGGAGATGGCACACCAAGGTTCAGCCCTTTTTTCATCCCGAAAATGATAGGGAATATTGCATCCGGTTCCATTTCCATCAAATACGGCTTCACCGGACTTAATTTCGCAACTGTTTCTGCCTGTGCGTCTTCTACTCATGCCCTGATTGATGCGGTCAATTATATAAGACTTGGAAAGGCTGATGTAATAGTAGCCGGAGGATCAGAAGCTGCAATAATTGAACCCGGAGTGGGAGGCTTCAACTCCATGATGGCCATGTCAACAAACAATGACGACTACATGACTGCCTCCCGTCCCTTTGATCTTACCCGCGACGGCTTTGTGATAGGCGAAGGCGGAGGAGCCCTTATTGTTGAAGACCTGGAACATGCAAAGGCACGCGGTGCAAAAATTTACGCCGAACTTGCCGGTGCGGGCATGACGGCGGATGCATTTCATATGACAGCTCCCCATCCCGAGGGCACAGGTGCAATAAATGTGATGGAGCTGGCAATTAAGGACGCCGGTCTCAAACCTGAAGACATAGATTACATTAACACTCACGGGACTGCAACCCCGCTGGGAGATATTTCCGAAGCCATGGCAATCGTGAAGGTATTTGGTGAGCATGCATATAAAATGAACATCAGTGCCACCAAATCGATGACGGGCCATCTGCTCGGGGCAGCCGGAGCAACTGAAGCCATCGCAACAATAATGGCTATGCTGAATGATACCGTGCCTCCTACAATAAATTTCAAAGTTCCGGATCCCCGGATTGACCAGAAATTAAATATCACTCCCAACAAGGCCCAGGTAAGAAAAATAAATACCGCCATCAGCAATACTTTTGGATTCGGAGGCCATAATGCCTCAATTGTAATAAAAAAAGCAGATATTTAAAATCCGTGTTTCCCGGAAATTCAAACGGCAACTGCCGGCATGACAAAAAAGAATTCAGATCACATCTTAAAAAAATTCTTGGATTCAGGCCGGGAAATATCGGAATATATGAAGCAGCTTTTGTACATCGCTCTTCATCATATTCCCTGCCGGACGGAAGGAGAATAAACAATGAAAGACTTGAATATCTCGGAGATGCCGTCCTTGACACCATATTGTCGGATTACCTGTTCAGAATGTTTCCCGAAGCCGGTGAAGGATTTCTTACCAAAACCCGTTCACGGATTGTCAACCGCGAAGTTCTTGGACAGATTGCACTTTCAATAGGAATAGACAAGATTCTCATAAGCAATGTTAACCCGGTCAGGAATTCAAAGAATCTGTGCGGCGATGCTTTTGAAGCTTTGATAGGATCTGTTTTTCTGGATAAGGGATATAATAAAACAAAGAAGATGTTTATCGGGAGGATACTTAAAAATAATCCCGGCCTGATCAATATCATCAGCACCGACACTGATTATAAAAGTCTTGTCTTTGAATGGGTACAGAAGAACAGGGCCAGACTCCTGTTCACATATGATGAAGACTACGATTCTGATCATAAAAAGTCAGTCTTCCGGTCAACCCTTATGATAAATGATGAAAAATACGGCCAGGGACAGGGACCGACAAAGAAGGAAGCGGAACAGGAAGCTTCCTGCAAAGCCTGGAAAAGGATTACTGATAATTTCAGGACCTAGGAGCATATCTCAGTGAGAAATACAATGAAGGAAAAATCAAGGATCAGGCGGGTCAGGCTTAAAAACAGCGGTATTCATCACTGGACCCTTTTTGGTATCGTTTCATCCGAACCGGACTACAGGCTGTCGCTTGCTTTAAACAGGAAGCTGGAGATCTCGCTTAAAAGCAGCAGTCCGCAGATAATTCATGATGACAAGGATGCTGAAATGAGTTTCAGTAAGTTTTCCAGCTCTTCCGGTCCGGGGAAGATGAACTGTAACCTTGTTTCAAACCGTTCAGGAAAATCCCTTCTCGTCAGAAAGATGAAAAGCATTGACTATTTTCTGCTTATACATGAAAGTCTTGAAGAAAAAGAAAGTGACCTCCTTCTGAAAAGTCTCCGGGAAACAGAATGTATCACTGCAGCACTTAAAATAGAGGCCGGGACCCTGAAGGGGAAAGATCTTAAAAATATCATACACCAGATCTGAATAATAAAAATAAAGAAGAGCCGCTTCCGGGCGGAAGCGACTCACTTTTTGATAACCCTAAAACTAACCTAACCTATGAAAAAAACCTCTATATCTTTTTAAACAAATTTCGTGCCAAACTGTATTTGCAAAGATAAGGCATGAATTTTAATTTTACAAATGTTTGCAGTGTATCGCCTGAAAGATTAACAAAATTTTAATAAATTTTAAATTTTCCTTTCTTTCACTTTCAGCTGAAAAGCCTGATTATGCATAATATGCGCAATCCTTCCCCCTGTGTTAAAGAAAGTTAAATTCTTAGGGCTTAATCTGGATATAGTAGTATTTTTGTAACTGTATGAAAAGAAGTACGATTGCATTATCAGCCGCTTTTTTTTTCCTGACACTGTCAGGCCTCATACTGATTCAGCTTTACTGGATCAGGAATGCTATTGAAATAACGGATCAGGAATTCAGGATGCTTGCCAACAAGGCCCTGGAATCCGTCATTCTGACACTGGAGGAAAATGAGCTTATCAGAAGAATAGCTGAAGAAATTGATCCCGCATCATCGGATTCGGTAACTGCAATCGTACCTGCAAATTCACCTCTTGCCAGAAAGCTGAAAGGCTATCAGCCCAATCTTAAACTGCTGGAAATGTACGGGCTTGCTGATCCTGACGAGCCTGTGGCAATAACCGGGGCCGGACAAAAAATATTCATCTCCGATGAAAACATATCGGAATATCCTCCGGATGAGTTGATTGAAACTTCGTCCCTGCTTTTCAATGCCGAATTTTCCGGTCGCGTGTCAAATAAAATTGTGATCCTTGAAACCATAATGGATAAAATTTTATACAGCACGCCCGATATCAGGGAAAGAATAAATCCGGAAGAACTTAAACCCATGCTCCGCAATGCCCTGTCAAACGTGGGAATAAACCTGGATTTTGAATATTCGATCCGTTCAGGACAGTATGGAGACTTATGGCAGACCCCGGATTTTAATTCCAAGCCGGGAACAAACAAATTTATTATTCAGCTTTTCCCCAATGATCCCGTTCCGGGCCAGAACCAGCTGGTTTTGTATTGTCTGCAGGAACAACAGTTTAAATTCAGGAAGATAGGAATTCTTGGGATCATGTCAATCCTGTTCACACTGATCCTGCTTATACTCTCAACAAGTACCTTCATTATAATATTCCGGCAGAAAAAGCTGTCGGAGATACGGGACGATTTCATAAGTAACATGACACATGAGCTCAAGACTCCCATTTCAACCATATCCCTGGCATCCCAGCTGATGGCAGACAAAACCATTCCCGACATAAAAAAGAATATCAACTCCCTGGCGGATGTGATTTCCGACGAAAGCATGAAACTCAAATTCCAGGTTGAAAGGGTGCTTCAGATGGCTATCTTTGAAAAAGCAAGAATGAAATTCAATCTGATTGCCGTGGATGTAAACAAAGTGATCAGAAATGCGATTGACAGTTTTACCCTTCAGATTGAAAGCAAAAACGGGAAGCTCATTGATAATCTGAATGCGTCACATCCTGTAGCCATGATAGATGAGATCCATCTCATGAATGCAGTATCAAACCTGATAGATAATGCTATTAAATATTCAAGGGGAGCTCCCTTTATCTCCGTGTCGACACGCAACACCAGGAAAGGCATTGTTATTGTTCTGGAAGATAATGGTATTGGCATTTCCAAGGAAGCACTCAAAAGGATTTTTGACAAGTTTTACCGTGTCCCCTCCGGAAATGTACATAATGTCAAAGGATTCGGACTTGGCCTGAGCTACGTGAAAAAAGTAGTTGAAGAGCACAACGGGATCATTAAGGCAGAAAGCAATCTGAACAAGGGAACAAAATTCACAATTTTAATTCCTCAAAACAACAGAAAATGAAAAATACAAGGATTCTTCTTGCAGAAGATGACAGCAACCTGGGAAATTTGTTAAAAAACTATCTGACTGTCAAGAATTATGAAACGGAACTTTTTGTAAACGGAATCGAAGCGCTGAAAGCCTTCATGAAAGAGCATTACGATATTTTTATCCTTGATATAATGATGCCTGAAATGGACGGACTGACCCTTGCGCGCGAGATCAGGAAAACCAGGCCTGAGGCACCGATCATTTTCCTTACGGCAAAAAGTCAGAAAGAAGATATCATTGAAGGCTTCAAAACAGGGGCTGATGATTATATCACAAAACCATTTTCAATGGAAGAACTCCTTTACAGGATACAGGCTATTCTGAAAAGAACGGCTTCCCTCAGTAACTCAAGAAAACAGGAATCATACAATATCGGCAAATATAGCTTCGACACTGTAAAACAACTTCTTGTCTTTGAAGACGAGGTGATAAACCTTACCACAAAGGAATCCGAACTCCTCGAACTTCTGTGCAGGTACGGCAAGGATATACTGGAACGCAATTTTGCATTACGCTCAATCTGGATTGACGATAACTATTTTAATGCCAGGAGTATGGACGTCTATATTACCAGGCTCAGGAAATATCTGAAGAAAGATCCCGAGGTAAGGATTCTCAATGTTCACGGAAAAGGTTATAAGCTTATCTGCTAAAAAATTACCCTGATCAAAATTTTGATCAGGGTATTCGGTTCAGGTTAGATAATCGGATTAATAATATCTTCTATCCAATTTCATCCGGAGGCTAAATTAACATTTTTTTTATATTTGGTAAAGATTCCCTGAAAAAAAAACAATGAATCAGTTATTTTTACCAGGTATCAGTCCAGTTTAAGAACAGCAAGAAACGCCTGCTGCGGAACTTCCACATTTCCTATCTGCCTCATTCTCTTTTTCCCCTTCTTTTGTTTTTCAAGGAGTTTTCTTTTTCTTGTTATGTCACCCCCGTAACATTTTGCAGTTACATCTTTTCTTATGGCTTTTACTGTTTCCCTGGCAATGATCTTCGATCCTATGGCTGCCTGAATCGCAATTTCAAACTGCTGACGTGGAATGAGTTCCTTCAGCTTAACACACATTTTCCTTCCGAAATCATATGCATGTCCCCGGTAAATAAGGGTGGAAAGTGCATCAACCATTTCACCGTTAAGAAGTATGTCGAGTCTTACAAGATCGGCTTTCTGATATTCTGTATAATGGTAATCAAATGAAGCATACCCTTTTGAAATACTTTTAAGCTTGTCATAGAAATCGAATACAATTTCCGACAGGGGCATTTCAAATGTCAGCTCAACACGGTCACTTGTGAGATATACCTGGTTCTTCAGTGTACCCCGCTTGTCAATACACAGATTCATTATCGGACCGGTATAATCCGAATGGGTTATAACCTGTGCCACAATATACGGTTCTTCAATCCGGTCAATACCTGTCACGGGCGGAAGCCCTGAGGGATTATGAACATCAATCTCTTCTCCCTTTGTCGTAATGACCCTGTAAGATACGTTTGGAACAGTTGTGATCACATCCATGTCAAACTCACGGTCCAGTCTTTCCTGAATTATTTCCATATGAAGCAATCCGAGAAAGCCGCATCTGAATCCAAATCCCAGGGCAGCTGAAGATTCCGGTACAAATGTCAGTGAAGCATCATTGAGCTGCAGTTTCTCCATCGAATTTCTCAGATCCTCATAATCATCTGCATCAACCGGGTATATTCCGGCAAAAACCATAGGCTTCACTTCCTCGAATCCTGATATTGCTTCCCTGCAGGGATTCTTCACATGAGTGATTGTATCCCCTACCTTGACTTCCGAAGAGATCTTGATACCGGAAATGAGATAACCCACGTCACCGGTGTTCATGACCTCCCTTGCTTCCTGTCTGTTTCTCAGCACACCTATTTCCTCGGCATTGTATTCATGTCCGGTACTGACAAACTTAACCCTGTCCCCCCTGTTCAGTATTCCGTTTACTATTCTGAAATATACAATTATCCCTCTGAAGGAGTTAAAAATGGAATCAAAGATAAGGGCCTGCAGAGGTGCTTCGGGATCACCCTTGGGCGGAGGAATTGTTTTAATTATTTCCCGGAGTATCGCCTCGACACCCATTCCGGTTTTTCCGCTTGCCTCAATAATTGCCTCCCTCCTGCATCCGGTCAGATCAACAATCTGATCCTTCACCTCTTCAGGCATTGCACTGGCCATATCCATCTTGTTCAGCACGGGTATGATCTCAAGATCATTGTCAATGGCCATATAGAGATTTGAAATGGTCTGGGCCTGTATTCCCTGTGTTGCATCAATTACCAGAAGCGCACCTTCACAGGCGGCTATTGACCGTGAAACTTCATACGAAAAATCCACATGTCCCGGTGTATCAATAAGGTTGAGAAAATATTTCCTGCCTTCCGATTCATATTCCATCTGGATGGCATGGCTTTTAATGGTTATCCCCCTCTCCCGCTCAAGGTCCATGCTGTCGAGAACCTGATCATGAAAATCCCTCTCGGCAATAGTATTGGTCTTTTCAAGAAGCCGGTCAGCCAGTGTACTCTTGCCATGGTCTATATGAGCTATAATACAGAAATTACGAATATTATCCATCAGGATAGACGCTTATAAACTGCTGCAAATATAACATAATAAATAAAAAAGAAGCTGTCCCCTATGCTTTGGGACAGCCTCCATCATGAACAATTATGTATATAATTTTACATCATGCCCGGCATTCCGCCCCCCATTCCCTGCGGAGGCATCATCGGCGGGGTTTCTTCCTTTTCATCAACAATAACAGCTTCTGTTGTAAGGAACATCCCGGCTATTGATGCTGCATTTTCAAGAGCCACACGGGTAACCTTGGCAGGATCAATAACCCCGGCTTTCATCAGTTTCTCAAACTTGTTTGTCTGGGCATTGTATCCGTAATCATCCTTGCCGGTCTTTACAGACTGTGCAACCACTGCACCCTCCATTCCGGCATTGACTGCTATCTGACGAAGAGGTTCCTCTATTGCACGCCTTACAATGTCGATACCTGTTGTCTGATCGTCATTGTCACCCTTCAGCCCTTCCAGGGCATCAATTGCCCTTATATAGGCAACACCTCCGCCCGGGACAATACCTTCCTCAATTGCGGCACGGGTTGCATGCAACGAGTCATTGACCCTGTCCTTTTTCTCCTTCATTTCAACTTCCGAGGCAGCTCCTATATAAAGTACTGCAACACCTCCTGCAAGCTTGGCCAGGCGCTCCTGCAGCTTTTCCTTGTCATAGTCGGATGTTGTGGTACTCATCTGCTGCTTGATCTGTCCGACACGGGCCTCTATCATCTCCTTGTCACCATATCCGTTTACAATCGTTGTATTTTCCTTGTCAACAATTACCTTCTCGGCTGTTCCCAGCATGTCAAGAGTTGCATGCTCAAGCTTCAGTCCCTTTTCCTCGGATATAACCGTACCACCGGTAAGAATGGCTATGTCTTCAAGCATCTCCTTCCTTCTGTCACCAAATCCGGGAGCCTTCACGGAGCACACACGGAGAGATCCCCTCAGGCGATTGACCACCAGGGTAGCCAGGGCTTCACCTTCAATATCTTCAGCAATAACCAGGAGGGGCTTGCTTGTCTGGGCAGATGATTCCAGTATAGGAAGCAGATCCTTCATCGATGATATTTTCTTGTCATATATGAGGATATACGGATTTTCCAGTTCTGCTTCCATTTTTTCCGTATTCGTAACAAAATATGCCGAGATATAACCGCGGTCAAACTGCATACCTTCCACAACTTCCACAGATGTTGTAGTTCCCTTTGATTCCTCAACGGTTATAACACCTTCCTTCTGAACCTTGCCCATGGCTTCGGCAATAAGCTGACCTATTTCCTCATCATCATTTGCAGAGATCCTTGCAACCTGTTCAATCTTTTTCAGATCATCACCCACAACCTGTGACTGTGTCTTAATATTTTCAACAACTTTTTCCACTGCCTTGTCAATCCCTCTCTTGACATCCATCGGATTGGCACCGGCAGTAATGTTCTTCAGCCCGACACTTATAATAGCCTGAGCCAGGACGGTTGCCGTTGTTGTTCCGTCACCAGCAATATCGCCTGTTTTGGATGCTACTTCCTTAACCATTTGTGCACCCATATTTTTATAGGGGTCAGACAGTTCTATTTCTTTTGCAACGGTCACACCGTCCTTTGTAATCTGCGGAGCACCGAACTTTTTTTCCAGAACAACATGCCTGCCTTTCGGACCCAATGTAACTTTTACCGCATCGGTAAGCTGATCAACACCTTCCTTTAGAAGTGCGCGAGCATCAATATTATACTTAATCTCTTTTCCCATTGTATTTCTGATTTATTGGTTTCCTATTCACATTATAAAAAGTATGTCTGACTGAGAAATAAGCAGATACTCTTCTCCGTCAATTGTTAATTCCTGTCCGGAGTATTTTCCGTAAAGGACCTCATCGCCCTTTTTTACTTCCATTTCCTCATCTTTTTTTGATGCTCCTGCCAAAATAACCTTACCCTGACGGGGTTTTTCCTTAGCGGAATCAGGAATAATAATCCCGCTGGCAGTCTTGGCCTCAGCCTCATTCGGTTTAACCAAAACCTTACCTGCCAGAATTTTGCCTTTTAGTTGTGCCATGTTATCTAGATTTAAAGTTGAATATATGATTTTACTTTCTCGTGTTAGCATATTTTATGCCAAACAGGGAAATCTGCCATTTTGAAAAAAAAAATGTCAGTTTATGACAAACTGACACTATATGAATATCCCGTTTTTTAATATTCAGTACGCCGGCTGATCTTCACCCGCCGATGTGGTTCCGGCTGAAGAAGCCGGGGGAACGGCAGTGGGAAGAGTAGGAATGGCATTCGGATCAATGGCCTGATTGATCTGGGTACTGATCCTTGACTGTTCTGCCTCTCCTCCCCGTGGTATTGCAGCCGTAGCCACAACACTCAGCAGCAGAATGGAAGCAGCAAGTGTCCATGTTGCTTTTTCAAGAAAATCAGCAGTCTTTCTTACCCCCATGGTCTGGCCGCCTGAAGTAAAATTTGCTGCCAGTCCGCCACCTTTTGAATTCTGCACCAGTACGACAAGCACCTGCAGAATACATGCGATAATTACCAGTATTGTAACAAATATATAAATTCCCATTCTCTTATTTTTTTATAAGCTCCTGTATCTCCTGTATCAGAGATGCAAAGTAAGTGCTTTTTCCCGGATATTTCAAACTTAATTTTTCATATATGTCTATTGCCCTGGAATAATATCCCTGTTTCACATATATCCCCGCCAGAGTCTCGCTCACCAGGCCATCCCTTTCCCCGGCAGATGACTTGCTGATATCCGGAAAAGAAATATCATCCTGTTCCCTCACAGGCTCTATTCTCGGGTTTGCAATAATAAACCGGTCTATAAGAGCCGATTGCTGCTGCTGTACTGAAAGGGGTCCTTCAGACTCCATCTCACCGGGCGGCGGGACATCCTGCCCTGGGGATTCTGCAATTTTGTCATATCCGTTATCCAGTTCAAGGAGCTCTTCTTCTTTTTCAGGCAGCCAGAAACCGGGATCCATATATACAATCCTTTCTTCTATCTCGCCCGATTCCTCATTAACCACAATAAGCGAAGCATCATTCTCCTTGTCGCCCGATTCCGGGGTAATAATTACGGAATAGCCTTTCGGACTGCTGCCGGTATCATGAGTAATATCATCCTTTTCCAGTTCACTTATAAAATCCTCACTGTTTTTTGCCAGTTCTATAACAACCTGCTGCATGTCCGCCACATCATTATTGCCGTTTGTTCCGGAAAATGGTATATCTGCAGTTTCATCCCCCTTCATGGCATCATCATCCCCCTCCATGACAATACCATCCCCTTTCATGGCAACATCATCCCTTGTCAGGTAATAATAAAGCACTTCCCGGTTTGCAATATGCAGGGCAGAACTCCTGAGCTGATTTTCAAACTTTACATCGGATGTATTCTGCAATCCCTTCAACAGAAGCATATGGGCACTGTGGAAATAAGGAAAAACATCTACAAGCGAGCTTAGTTCACCCATAAGATCCCTGTTATCAGGTCCGGGACCTTCCATAAGCCGTATAAAATCATTTTTATTCATCGGTCTTACCAGTTCACAAAAGCCCTGTTAAAAATATCTTCAACCAGCAGCTCCACAATTTTTCCGGAGAGGGAATCCTCAACATCGGCCAGTGAAAAAGCACTGTCATAATCCTCATAACGCGAAAAACTTTGCTCATAACTCAGTTCAGGATCAACAGCATTGGTAAATTTCACCCTGACCGTAATGGTAAATCTGTTGGTGGCAGCCTGTGCGTCGGCAGAAACAGTCAGCGGTCTTGTATTGTAATCAGTTATTTCCCCCTCAAAATTAACGTCACCTGTTGAGTTAATGAAACTAAGATTTGTCTGGGCCTTGCATTTGTCAATAAGTGCATCCGTAAGGATCTGGCTCAGACCCGGCTGAACAAGACTGGCCCTGTTCTGAAAATACTCAATGCTGATTGTCTTCACATCAGGTGATATGCTCGCGCCGGTAAAGGAATATGATATTTTGCATCCGTAAAGCAGCAGAATAAATCCGGCTGCCGCCAGACACAAGCTTATCCTGCCGGGAAGGACTGACTTTTTCTTACAATTCAATCCCATGTTCCTTGATTTTCCTGTAAAGGGTACGTTCCGATATTCCCAGCTCCAGGGCTGCCAGTTTTCTTTTGCCACTATATTTCTCCAGGGCTTTCCTTATCATCTCAACTTCCTTATCTGCCAATGAAAGTGATTCTTCCACAATCTCCTCGGTATCCTGAATATCATCTCTCAGCTGGTGAGGCGGAAATTCGACACGGGAGCCTTCCGGACCGGCTGAACCTGTTCTGTCCTGAATTTCATCCCTGAAAAGATCCTCTATTACGGCTGTATGCGGCTGACCAAGGGTAATTGAAGTATCACCATGCTGAATCAGATCATATACCAGCTTTTTAAGGTCATTCATATCACTCTTCATATCAAAGAGGATCTTGTAAAGGATCTCTCTTTCCGAAGCAAATGTTTTATCCTCTTCTTCTCTTTTGATTATTGCCGGAAGTTTTACCCCGTCATAATCCGGAAGATAGGCTTTGAGGATGGAGGCAGAAATATCCCTTCCCTTTTCGATGATGGATATCTGCTCGGTTATATTCTTCAGCTGCCTTACATTACCGGGCCAGGAATAATTAAGAAGAACAATACGTGCTTCAGCATCAGCCTTTATGGCAGGCATTCTGTATTTTTCAGCAAAATCAACAGCAAACTTCCTGAAAAGCAGAATTATGTCATCACCACGTTCCCGCAGTGCCGGCACCCTGATAGGAACTGTATTAAGCCTGTAGAAAAGATCTTCCCTGAATCTTCCATGGTCAATTTCCCGTGTTACATCAACATTACTGGCTGCAATAACCCTGACATTTGTTTTCTGGACCTTTGAGGATCCTACCCTGATAAATTCACCCGTCTCAAGTACTCTCAGAAGCCTAACCTGGGTTGACAGGGGAAGTTCGGCAACTTCATCCAGGAAAATGGTTCCCCCGTCAGCAAATTCAAAATAGCCTTTCCTGCTGTCGGTCGCACCGGTAAAAGCACCCTTCTCATGGCCAAACAGTTCGGAATCAATGGTTCCTTCAGGTATAGCCCCGCAATTAACTGCAATATAGGGACCATGCTTCCTGGTACTGTAACTGTGAATCGCCTGTGGAAACACTTCCTTCCCCGTCCCGCTTTCACCGCTGATAAGCACCGAAAGATCTGTCGGGGCAACCTGAACAGCAATGTCCAGGGCCCGGTTAAGTCCTTCATAATTGCCTATTATTCCGAATCTTTGCTTTATGCGCTGTAGGTCTCTCATTAAATTCATTGAACAGATGCGAATTTAAGATATTTTTAAAACAATGGAAAATCCAATTT
>JAAYKX010000230.1 GCA_012522155.1 Bacteroidales bacterium | reverse complement strand
TACAGAAAGAGTATACTGAGCGGTGAAATAAGCAGAAAAAAGTTTATTGCAATCTTCTCGGAAGACCAGGACCAGCTGATCTCACTTGGAGTCAACGATGACGACCTGCCTATTCTGCTTGACTATCTGCTATTTATTCTTGAATAATGCTTCAGGGCCTGAAGGCGGACCAGGAGATCTTCCTTCCGGAAGCTGCTGCCGGTCTACAGGAGGAAGCCGGCCGGAATCAATGAACTGCCTGCCTCTTCCGTCACCCGGTCCAGCATCCCGGTGCCGTACGGAATCTCGTCTGTGCCTTTTCCTGGCATCCCTGATCATCTTTTCGCGTCTCTTATCCATCTCCCTCAGGTTGGAGATCTGTTCCTTTGTAAGTTTTGAATCTATTTCCTTGCGGAATGCCCGCATATTGGAATCTGCCTCCTTCCAGAAATATTCCTGAAGTTCCCTGTTTTTTTTATTGTATTTGTCGAGAACCTTGTCAATTTCTGTTTTCTGTTTATCATCAGGCTGAATAACTTTGTAAAACCCCTCTCTGAATCTTTCATCGAAAAAGTAGAATCTTACCGGTTTAAGCCTGTTTAATCTAAGCTGTGCTGAAGTGAGCATGCCCAGCACAAATCCTATAACGAGAGTCAGAACAACGAGAATTATCGGTTTTGCCTTCATAATTTCGAAATTAATTACCTGTAAGCAGGTATACAATACTTTCATCAATGGTATCTGTGATACCCAGAAATGAATTTACCGAAAGCGAGCCTTCCATGATGAAAATTGAAATAAGAAGCAGTATAATGGTGGCCACTCCCGTGAATGCAATCCTGTAAAAGACCGAACTCAGATTTGTCATAAAATCAGCTTCAACAGAAGTCACCATTCCCTGCCCGAATAATTTTTCTGACAGCCCGGCTGCAAAATCTTCCCCGAAATCATATGACACTCCCGAATTTTCCAGCTGCCTGGCAAAATCTGCTGCATCAGCTCCGGGATTCAAAGAGTTGATCATCAGTTGTTTTATATCCGGACATTTCATAATCTATAATTTTTCAATGATTTTCTTCATTTGTTCCTGTGCCCTGGAAAGTCTTGACAAAACCGTTCCAACCGGAAGATCAAGTATTTCCGCTGTTTCCCTGGTGGAATAGCCCTGAAGCATCCTCATTGTCACAACAATTCTGAACCTGGGATCAAGTTTCCCCAGGGCTTTGTTTACAATTTCTCCTGCCTCACGCTTTCCCTCACAGTTTTCGTCTGCAATATCCATTTCATACATTTCGGCATTGCCCCTTTGTACGAACATGGAAAAAAATCTTTTCCTTCTTTTTATCTCATTCAGTGTAAGATTAACCGCTATCCTTTGTATGTAGGTCGCCAGTTTTGCTTCCCCCCTGAATTCGGCAAGTGAATGGTAAAGCTTTATAAATACCTCCTGACCAATATCTTCGGAATATATTGTATCTCCAAGCATACCCTTGACTGTTCGTGCCACCATTTTACGGTACCTGTTAACAATTTCACCGAATGCAAGCTCGTCGTTTTCGAGAACAGCCTTTATAAGTTCGGTCTCGTCAGCCTTGCTGTACGGTAATTCCATTGTTATCCTTTTAATAGACAATAGTGAACGAAAAAATATTCCCGAATGTTAATTTTTATTAACACAAAAACCATTGACCGGGCTGATATTCACAAGCCTTTCACCATTTCCGGTATTCCGACTCATTGGTTTCCAGGATTATATCATAATCCTTTGTATACTTTACCCTGTAAAGTTTAAAATTTTCAAATCCGTCATCCCCGCTTTTCCTTCTGAAATCAAATTCCGTCTGAAGGAGATCGGGATTATGCATCCAGGGATTCGAAAGGAAATCCCTGCCACGAATGGCCAGTCCGCTCAGGAAATAATAGCAGAGGTCGTAACCGATCCATGCATAACTCATTTCAGATGGTTCTGTCAGAAACTTTTTTCTGAACTCCTTAAGAAATCTATCCACATCCGCTTCTGAATAATCTATCCAGAAAGGAGAGAAAACAAGTACTCCAAGTTCAAAAATAAATTTGGGATCAAGATTTTCAATTCCTCTCATTGAAGGGTATCCAAAAATTCTGACAGGGTATTTTTTTGACAATGAATGGATCTCCTGCAGGGACTCACTAACCACTGGATCGTCTTCTGATGCTATAATGATCAGATTTTCCGAGCTGACTGAAAGTGCATTTTCCAGTCTTTTTACCGAATCACTGTTAAATGCCGATCTGCTGTAAAAGGTCAGCTCCCTGAACCGGACCTCACTCCTGGGGATTCTGCTGCTCAGCTCAGATATTATCTTTTGCCTGAAGCGGATAACATCCGGATCGTTCCTTGCAGTATCCGCATGGATGAATATAAAATTATTAAGATAATAGTCACTAGCCTCCTTCGCAATCGCATCCTGCGCAACCTCCAGGGATGCATTCGCCATAAAGAGCAGGGGATTATTTGTCAGGGCCGAATTATTCACCAGCCTGACGGGTGATACTACCGGGATATCTGTTTTACGGGCATATTCTGACACAATTGCCAGGTTCCGGGAATAAACCGGACCGATTATCAGATCCATTCCTGCAAGCCGGCCCTGGTTTATCAGTCTTGTCACTTCTATTGTATCACTTTAAATATCAAATGCATGAAGGTTTATATCCAAACCCAGGGAGCGCAGGGTATCAATAGCCAGCAGTATTCCCTGGTACATTTCAACAAAGCCGGCACTACGGTAGTATATCCAGTCTTCAAGCCTTCTCACCGGCCTGTAGCTGACCTTGCCCCTTACATATTTTGATGAATCAATTTCTGTTCTGACAGCATTCTCTGCCAGATAAAAAGGCAAAAGAACAGCAATATTGAAACTTCCTTCCAAACTGCCTACCGGTGTATATCCTTCCGGCCGTTCGTAAACCACTACAGTGTCTGCAGGCTGAATATCAACAGTGTCAGCGGCAGGCAACTCAGTCTCCGCCAGTTGAAATTTCACCCTGCCCGACTCCGGTATCCTGAGATAATCCCCTACCTGGGGAAATTTAACATTCCGGTTTTCGCGCCTCAGCTCCCTTAGTGTGACACCATATTTTTCAGCTATTGATGCAAGAGATTCCCCGGCTTCAACCTTATGAAACATATATCTGCTGTCCTGTTCCGTCACAGCATCCCTAACGCTTTCAGCAGCCCGTACGGCCCTGGTCGTTTTGGTATCCTGCGGCCTGCCGGCATCCTTTTCCTGCCGCATTTCCCTTCCCGCATCCTTTTTCGGAACAGCTATTTCAGAATAGACCGGGAGTCTTGAAATATCAATACCAGGGTTTGCTTCAAGAATATCCTCTTCAGTAAGATCATAAAGTTTTGACAATGAATAAACAGTCTGTCCCGGCTGAATTCTGTGATAATAAAACCGCGATTCATCCCATGGTATGGCCGTCTGTTCCCCGGCCGGCCCGGGCAGCGGGGATTCCGGAGCAGCTTCCCTTACCGGGATCTTCAGTGACTGTCCTTCCTTCAGTCCGGCTGCAGCAGATGGATTTTCCCGGTTCAGTTCTTCCAGGGTGACATTGTAGGCCTTTGATATTGAATATGCTGTTTCTCCTTTCTTAACCAGATGAATATAATACTGAATTCCGGATATTATCACCTTGTCCTTTGATCTCTCAATCACTATCTGTGCAAAAATATCTGCAGAAGCAAGAAAAAGGATAACACTGACTGCCAGAACTAATCTGAAATGTATTTTAATATTCATTATGAGATGGTTATTCATTATGACATCAATGTTAAGTTAGCAGATAATCCAAAACCCGGATTGCAGGCTGCCTGCAGGATAATGCCCTGTACTTTAAAACTTCTTTTCCGCACTATCATTTTCTTCTTCTTCATAAGCCTTAACGATCCGCCTGACAAGTTTATGACGTACAATATCCCTTTCGTCAAATTTTATTACTGACACCCCTTCAATTCCCCCCAGTATCCTCATTGCCTGAAGAAGTCCTGATTCATTCTTCTTCGGAAGATCTATCTGGCTTGTATCACCTGTCAGTATGAATTTTGAATTAACCCCCATCCTGGTCAGAAACATTTTCAACTGACTGATGGTAGCATTCTGTGCTTCATCAAGGATAACAAACGCGCTTTCCAGTGTTCATCCGCGCATAAATGCCAGCGGAGCTATCTGCACAGTACCATCTTCAAGCCAGGTCTCCAGCTTCCTGAACGGAATCATGTCATGCAGGGCATCATACAAAGGCTGAAGATAGGGATCCAGCTTTTCCTTCATGTCGCCCGGCAGGAATCCCAGCCTCTCCCCTGCTTCCACAGCCGGCCGCGTAAGTATAATCTTTTTTACCTCCTTCTCCTTGAGTGCCCTCACGGCAAGAGCAATTGAAGTATATGTCTTACCGGTTCCCGCCGGCCCCTCTGCAATGATCAGATCATTATTGCTGTAGTCGTTAACCAGCAACAGCTGATTCACCGTCCGCGCCCTGACAGGCTTCCCGCTGGTCCCAAAAACCAGAACCTTTTCGAAATCACCGCTTGCTGCACTTCTCATATGTTCAGGATCCGTCAGGTATTTTTCAAGATCCTGTTCTTCAATACGATTGTATTTGCGGTAATAATCAATGAGCTCATTGAATCTCTCGGCAAACAGTGTTATTTCTGATTCTTCACCCAGACATTTTATTTCATTTCCCCTTGACAGAATCTTGATTTTAGGAAAGAACGACCTGATCTTGTCAAGCAATAAATTGTTACAGCCAAAAAAAATGACCGGATCAATATCTTCAAGAAAAATTACTATTTCTGTCATTAATTATAAGCTTTCATTTTCAATGAGCAAGAAGAAATTATCAACTGCCTGCCCTGGATAAAGTTCATAAATAATCACCATGGTGCCGATGCAAAGTAAGTTTATTTTTCCATAGAAGGTTATCTTTGTTTTAAGTTTTTGGATATGCCGCTTATTACTCTTACCACAGAATGGAAGTCTGATGATATCTATTCCGGAATCATAAAGGGAAAATTATCAAGCCTTTGCCCGGGTGTTGTCATTATCGAAAATGCAAGCGGTATTGCGGCATTTGACATATTGCATGCTGCATTTGTGGTCAGAAATACATATCTCAACTATCCCGCGGG